>DAOLHH010000001.1:0-35549 GCA_035329185.1 Candidatus Saccharimonadota bacterium
GTTAGATTCATGAAGCTCGTCCACATAAACGGCCTTCTTAAACTCCGCCAATTTGAACGAACATGAATATAATCGCGGTGAAGATCACCAAAAAGTTCTTCGATGCGGTCAATATTAATAGTCTGACCTTTTTTGCGTAAAATATATCTAAACACTGCGTTAATAAGTTTTGGGAGCGCTGCCACGAACTGCTTAATACGCATTTCGTCACCTATGATATAGATGAGCACGAGCGTCCCAAATATGATGATTGAGCTCAACGAGCTCGCGAGAAGCACGATGAAACGGCTCGCGGAACCAAAAATAGACAGCAAAAATAACGCGACAAGTAGAAACATGATGAAAGAGAGAAAAGTAAGCATATGCCGAGAAGTCTGAAGTAAGGTTGCCTTTGACCCCTTGACACCGAGCTTGCGCATGCGAATGCCCAAGTAGCCAAACCCACTTACTCCACCTGATGGGAAGACATTATTGACGAAATTCATTTCTAAACTTACTTTATACAGTTCACGCAAACGTATATGTTCACCGAGTGTTTGCAAATACGATTGATAAAACTTCGCGACGCTGAAATGATTTAGAAGTTGCAAAGGAATAACGAGCGTAATCCAGAGGAGATTGAGATCTGCAAAGGTGCGAAAGGCTTGAACTACTTGTTCTCGTGCGAAGTAAACCAGCACAGCAAGCGCGACGAATGTCAGTACATTTATCCAAAATTTGAATGATTTCATATCTTACGTAACTTTACGAATCTTATCCTCGATTATATTTTGCAAGAGAATACATTTATAATACCAGCTATGTTTCAAACTATTGCAATTCATGGTCGCCAGCCCGCACTGGGCCGTGCTGAACTTGAGAGTCTTTACGGTGCCGACCGTTTGCGCGCCTTTGGGTCGGTTGCAAGTCTCATGACTCCAGAAGTTACTGAGATAGATTTTGCTCGTTTAGGTGGTACGGTTCGACTCGCACGCATACTCACCGAACTTCCCAGTACGCAGTGGCGAGACATTGAAATGTATTTACTCGAAAAAACACCGGAACATGCATCGTACGTCAAAGGAAAACTTTCTTTCGGGTTGAGCGTGTATGGGCTTCAGATTTCTCCGAAGAAACTTGCACACACCGCGCTTGCAATCAAAAAAGCAATTCGCATGAGTGGCGCTTCTGTGCGCATGGTGCCCCACACCGCACTTGAGCTCGGCAGTGCAACGGTCATACACAACAAATTGACCGGACCACAAGGTTGGGAGCTACTTATAGTATCTGATGGCAAAAGCGCCTATCTTGCACAAACAGTTCGTATACAAGATATTGAAAGTTATACCGCGCGTGACCAAGCACGGCCATACCGCGATGCAAAGGTTGGCATGTTACCACCAAAACTCGCGCAGATTATCATAAATCTTGGGGTTGGGAAGATAGAGAAAAATAATCCGCCAGCTGGCGGAATGAAAAATGGATTGACTACGGAACGGATCCTCGACCCTTTCTGTGGGACCGGCGTGGTTTTACAAGAAGCGATGCTCATGGATTACGACATTTACGGTACCGATTTGGAGCCCCGCATGATCCAATATTCGATAGATAACCTCGCTTGGCTCGATACAAAATACCCTCATGTCGGCGATTATCGCCGAATAGAAGTTGGTGATGCGAGTAAACACCAGTGGTATGAACCAGAGAAAATCACCACAGTCGCCTGTGAGACCTATCTCGGCAAACCGTTGTCTGCCCTACCACCCTCTGACCAACTAGCAAAAATCATGCAGGAAGTGAACGCTCTGCATCATCGATTCCTGCAAAATATTGGCTCGCAATTAAAAAGTGGCACCCGCCTCTGCCTTGCTATACCGACGTGGCGCGGTCGCCATGAGTTTTTACACCTCAGCGTGCTTGATTTCTTGAGTGATTTGGGCTATAATCGTGTGAAGTTTACGCACGCTGGTAATAATGAACTTATCTACCACCGTGAAGACCAAGTAGTCGCCCGCGAACTACTCGTCATTATTAAGAAGTAAAACGATACGCACACTTGGCTTCTTTTCGTTAGATCGATACAACAAAGAAGCGAGTAGCGCAGTGAGTCGTATGAAACATACGGCGAGCGAGCATCGCAGATTCTGCGACAGTAGCGGTCAACGAAAAGGAGACAAGCAAAATGTCACATGTGAAAGCTGGTGGAACCAGTAAAAACGTACACGATAGTCCTGGACAACGCCTTGGTGTGAAGCGCTTTGGCGGACAAAAAGTGAACGAAGGCGAAGTTATTGTTCGTCAAGTCGGTCAGACCAAACTCTCTGGCAAAGGTACCTTCATGAGCCGTAACTACACTATTCATGCTGCAAAGGCTGGCGTCGTGAAGTTCATCACCCGTCGCAAGAAAAACTTCACCGGCAAAACCGTCACCCGCACCGAAGTTGTGGTTGAATAAACAGCTGTCACAATCGATACCAAAAAAGAGGCTTCACACCAGAAGCCTCTTTTCATTTTTTAGTAGAAAGTTATTCAGTAATCGACACTTCTCCGGCTGCGTAACGTCGTTGCAATTCAGACAGATCATTTACTGGTATCGATTTTCTATACCCTTTCAGATTCCCGGTCGCAGGGTCTACAGAATCAAATCTGACCACTATATCTCTCCTCCCGATTTCTGGGTCGAAATTCGCTCGGAGAATTTGCGCCTGAGAAAATCTATCGCCATTCTTTCCTCGAGGTATTATGACTGACTGACCTAAATAGAGATCAGTACCCTGTATCATATGCCTCTTGTCTTTTTCTTGTGCCCACCATCGTTCGTTTTCTGGCAAAGTTTGCGGCAACGACGGCTTATCGCTATCCTTAAACACCGCCACGCTTGGCGCTCCCTCAAGCACCTGACGTGCCTTATTTAACATATTCTGTTGCATGCTCACTTGTTTATCAAAATCTTCTTGAGCTTTTTGGCTTTGCCATTGTTTAAATTCAGTCTCTTTAACAAACAATCTATCAGTGGCATTCCCATGGCCTGCTTTTTCTATGACATACATAACTACTGTTTCGCCCTTGTTTTGAAATTTCTGAATCTTTGCAACACGCCAAGAACTATCTTCAACCGTGCCATCACGAACGACTCGGAATTCCCCGTCGACAACACCAGCGCGCTCTGCATAACTTGGTTTCAGTGCGTGCTTATCTAATTGCGGGGCTCGATCACTAGTACGACCGACTTCTACGACAACTGCAGAGCGATCGTCAATTTTTGGTTGGCGACCATTGGCTGTGCTACCTGCTGCTTGTACAAGTCGCTCAGCTTTTTGAGCCGGAGTCTCTTGTGGATTATTAAGCACTAGCTGTGCAATCGCCATTTCATTTGACTCACCTGGCATCAATTTCTGATGGGCATAATCTCCTGTTACACCATCAGAAGCTACCACAATCTTGTCGCCTTTGCGAACTCGTATTTTTTTTAAGGTAGAAGGACCTTCGTACAGTCCCGCACCAAAACCATTACTAATTACATTTGGCGATGCGTGCGCACGTTGCATATACTCTGCATCCGTCTCTATTTTGTAATTCTGCATCGCTCGAGAAGGGTTCTTTGCATATTCCGAAAGCATTTCTTGCTCAAGCGTGTCATCGGTTGTTAACTGAGCAACCGCACCATCACTTCGCACTAAAAATATTGGTGAGTCACCGACGCTGGCGATAAATGCATCAGCATCACCATTCTCATCGAGCTCACCAATCAACACAACAGAACCAGTAGAGCCTCGCTTGACATCTACGGCAACAGCCTCCGCCATCTCATCGAATGTGGCGCTCAACTGTTCTAGGGTGTCTCCCGCGAACGTACCCTTGGTGACCTTCTCGTGGAGTACCTGACGAGCAGCCTGTGATGCTTCTTGTCCATGATCATGACCCCCGACACCATCGAACACTGCTGCAATCGTGAACTTACCGTCTGCAGACACACCAGAATATATCGAATCTTCATTCCGTTCAGGATGGCCTTCGTGAGCTTCCTGCTTCATGCCGATGACTGCCTGTGGCGTTACCAGTTCTGGGCCAACCTGCAGCATGTATTTCTCTGCAGAGGTAAAGTGAGCAGCGACTAGACTGTTTGGTTGCGGTAGCTGACTTTCTGGTGATGGCATTTTTATAGCGAATTTTTATTGTATTTAATTACATAAATATATTAACAAATTTTTGCTGTTTTGTCAATGTACTTGATCTATATATTACTTGCGTGCGGCCACCTGTTGGTTAGAAGCCCAGCCGCCGTATAACGGTGTTCACCAATGTTTGGGTCAAATCCTTGTTCTTGGGCTATAATATCGGTGTTTTTCGGGTCAAAACTTCCATCTATAAAAGATAATGCAATACATGCAACATAATCCCTACTTGGCATGGTCGAATTCTTACCGTATCGACGATGCGGAGCTTTTACTTCATCTCGACGACCCACCCTCGGAGGTAAAAGTGAACTATTATTTTCAACGAAATTGTCTAGTTTACGAAGTAATGAAACAGCCAACTGGTACCTCACCTGTTTATCTTCTCGAATCATTTTCATAACGTCTTGAACGCTATGGTCTGGCGATAACACTTCAGATGCCCTTTGCTGAATAATGCCTAGGACAATTGAGTCTTTAATTTGTGCAAGCATTTTTTCGCCAAACTTTTGACTTTCTTCAGTGGGTTCGCGGCCCATTACTTCAGAATCTCCTGCTCTCGCTTGTTGTGTAGATGCCGTGGAGTTGTCATAGCTCTTGTCAAAAAGCTTATCGTAGCTATTTTCTTTCGGCACTAACGAATCGACCAAATCATCGAGTGTACCAGTTTCAGCCTTTTTTGGCTCATACGGTGCGAAGATGTCTCTTTCGTTCGTTGAAAGCATTGACGCAGCGAGTTCTAACTCAGACTCTTCTTTTGAAGCATCTATAAGATTACCGGATTCAGTTTGAGCGCGAAGCGTTACTTCTAACCCTTCCTCACCACGAGCACCAGACACAATGACATTACTCCCGGCGATATGAGTAACCCCCTCGAGTATGTCTGAGCTTTTAGGTATCTGGTCGGGGCTATCTTGGCATATCCCGAGTGCGCTAATAGTTGGCATACCTTCACGTTTTGCTTGCTCGTTGTAGTGATACACAACACCCGCGACGAGGCGCCCATCTCTTAGAGTCCACTCATCTTGTTCGTTGATGTATCCCTGCGCAATCATGACGTGTTGCTTACCGAGCATTCTTTCGTCACTCCCTACATAAGTAGTGAGGTTGGCATCGACGATGTATGGCTTGTCTCTAACGGGTATCGGTACGTCAGGTGTCGTATCTTCTGGTACCCCAAGGCCTATGCCAAATCCCTCACTAAAAAGTCTTCTATTTCGTTCTGTGGGCGACTCTATTTTTAACGCGGTTAATACTACCTCGCCTGCGTGTTCGTAAACCTCCCTCAATTCAATCGCAACCTCTGGCTGAGGCGGTTTTTCATGCAATACGATATCTAGCGCGCTTTGATTTGGACCCATTGCGCTTATACGATCGTTTGGACTATGAGGTGGAAAGTGTGAGAATTCGGACATTTTTTTGTTTTATAATGCATACTTACAATAGCAAATTTTTGCTGTTTTGTCAATGTAATGACTTGGGGGAGTTAACATTTGCCAACCTGAATGAATTTGATACACTACAGAAATTATGAGTTAAATCTACTGCTTCTCAATGAGGTGTAGCGGCTTGAACGCATGCTCACCGTCTGGTCGCATGATTATCTCAACACTAGGAGAAATATCAAGTTCGTCATCAAAAAAACGACCTACACTCTCTACTAATAAACCTATTTCATTCTGCACGTTACTAAACACCTGATCACTCGATTCCAGCGCAATCGTCAAAACTGGTTCTACAGTACCCTTGTCGTTCTCCCTATAGTCAAAAGTAGCACCTAGGCCTACATCGAAGCCTTTTATTTTAACCTTACGAAGCCCCGTATCCAGACCCTTTTCCATTAGTAAATAGTCGTGCATTTTCGCATACCCTTCGAGCCAATTTAACCGTAACTGCTCTTGGTCACGTACAATGATTTCTGTATCGGATTTATGTTGCGTGCGGACTGAGGCTTGCTCTAATGAACCTAGTACAATAATTGTTCGACCGCCATCATGTCTCATCCGTTCGTGAGGAAGATTTACGAACGAGATACTGTTTCTAAAACTCTCAATATCGGCAGATTTTTCATACTTTACTTCTCGCTCAGCTACACTGCTTATGATTTCGACTCCTACGTCTAGATGTGATAGAGCCGCGACTGAATCGGCGAAATTCTTATTATAGGTATTGCTCAAATCGAGTAAGCGTTGCTGCACTACCGCAGTACGATTACCCTGAGCGTCTACCATAATGCGACCTCTCAATATAGGGTTACCCATTGCACCGTCACCTAAATCAAATTGGCTGACTATGCCATAAAGTCCTGCCTTAGCCATTCTGGTCCTATTCTCATCATCACGAACTGCATGATTATCGCTCTCTTCACCTCGATAAATTTGCGCTAAGTTGTGTCCTGAATATTCGTTTACCGTACCAAAATATCTCGCGTATTCATAATCCATATCTTCAATGGCAACAATAGGAACAAAATCATCCTCCTTAGTACGATGTAGCTCAAAGTAAATTCCAGCAGGATCATCATTATGTTCCTTTGCATATTCAAGCGAGGTGTTAAAAACATTAGATATCCATGCTTTTCTATCTGGCAACTGTTCGCTATTTCCTTGTTTTAAGATAAAGTTTGTGGCCGCGTCATGATGAAGAAATCCATAAAAGTGTTCTTTTTCAGGTGGTTGGGCGAGAGGAATTTCTGACATATTTGTGTTATTTTTGATTTGTATATTATAACAAATTTAATATTTTTTGTCAATTTTTACTTACAAAGAAAGACCCCTTTCGGGGCCTTACTCTCTTTGCTATTTGATGGGTCTTTTACATACCGAGGTGCTGTTTCACACGTTCGACGACGTCAGCAATCACTACTTGTGATTTCACCAAGTAATCATCGACGCCAAGATCGAGTGCGCGTTGCTTGTCGCTTTCCTGCGAAAGTGCGGTCAACATAACGACGCGGACGTTCGCTGTTTCTGGCGTATTACGCAAGATATCAAGTACATCGAAACCGGATACTTTCGGCATCATAACGTCGAGCAAGATAAGGTCAGGCTTGTATTCTATAGTTGCGGCGAGGGCGTCTTCCCCATTTGGTACGCGCTTTACATCAAAGCCTTCGGCTTGGAAGCGGGTTACATATACTGACGCAAGACTGTCATCGTCCTCGACGAGTAAAATTTTCTTTGGTTTTTGATTGTCCATGGTTTTTTAACCTTATTTTTGTTAGTTTGATGTGCTTGTTTCGGATAGATTTCTATACCGAAGCTTATGAACAAATGCTAGCATAAATATGCAAAAAAATCAATAGTGCTTATGTTTTTAGCTACATTTTTCGCTATTTATCACGAGAAATCAACGTGCTAATAAAGCCTGCAAACATCGGATGTGGACGGTTCGGACGTGATGCCAACTCTGGATGAGCTTGCGTTGCTAAGAAAAATGGATGGTCTACGCCTTCGATCATTTCGACAAGATGACCATCTGGTGATACGCCACTTGCTCGAATGCCCCATTTTTCATAGGTATCACGGTAAGCATTATTGCATTCGTAGCGATGGCGATGTCGTTCTTGAACGAGATCTTTTCCATACACTCTGCGAGCGAGACTGCCTTTCGCAAGCACACACGGGTAATTTCCGAGTCGCATGGTTCCACCCATCTTGTCGATATACTTCTGATCTTCCATGATATGGATGACAGGGTCCTTCGTCTCTGTGTTGAGTTCAATGGTGTTTGCATCTGTAAGACCCGCATTTCTCGCTGCCGCGATAACGCCCATTTGTAAGCCGAGACAAAGACCGAGGTATGGTACTTTTTCACGTAGTGCATATTGCGCGGCAACAATTTTTCCCTCTAAACCTCGCTTACCAAAGCCCCCTGGTACGACAATGCCATCGACATTCTTTAGAAGATTGGCAACATTTGAGCTCGTTACCTTTTCTGCATCAATCCATTCAATCTGTACCTGATAGTTCTCGTTCCACGCAGCTGCTTTCAATGCTTCAAAGACCGACATGTAGGTGTCTTGATTGTTCAAATATTTCGCAACAACACCAACCCTCACCACCGGTGCATCTACATCCGTTGCTCGAGAAACAAGATCTGCCCATTTCTTTAAGTTTGGCTTGCCTACTTTAAGTTGCAGTTTATTTGTGATGACCGAACCAATTCCTCGTTCTTCGAGCGTCAGTGGCACTTCATATATAGTTTTTGCATTTGGTAATAAGACAATCGCATCTGATTCAACACCGCTAAAGAGGCTCAGTTTCTGTATGACGTCTTCTGATGGTTCAATTTCACTTCTTGCCACCAAAACGTCTGGGACAATGCCGAGCCCGCGAAGATCACGAACGGCATTTTGTGCTGGCTTAGTTTTTAGCTCACCGCTCGCGCCTAAATAGGGCAAATAAACGACATGTACAAACACGCAATTTTGGCGTCCCACGCGCATAGCGAGCTCACGAATTGCCTCAACAAAACTAAGTCCTTCGTAGTCACCTACCGTACCGCCGATTTCTATAATATGAACATCGAACCCTTCGGCAGTTTTCATGATGTGATCGGCTATCGCGGTCGTGACATGCGGAATAATTTGGACTGTTTTGCCAAGATATTTGCCTGCACGTTCATCTTGAATCACCTGAAGGAGTACGCGTCCACTCATCAGCGAGCTTGATTGTTTGAGCTCGATATCCATAAAGCGCTCATAGTGACCAAGGTCTAGGTCGGTTTCTGCGCCGTCAACCGTGACGAAACATTCACCGTGTTCGCCTGGGTTTAAGGTACCTGCGTCAACGTTGAGGTAAGGATCGCATTTCTGTATATTTACCGAAAGTCCACGACTTTTCAGGATGTTACCAATCGAAGCGGCGGAGATGCCTTTGCCGACGCCCGATAAAACGCCGCCTGTTACAAACACATATTTGACCTCGCCTGATTTTCTCACGCTTGTTCCCTTACACTCCTTTAAGCATTTATAGTAACAAATTAGGTAACAAAATACACTACTTATCTTGTCATTGTCGCGTGAATTGCCTGAGTTAGTTCAGAAATTGCTTGAAAACTGGCTCCGTCGCTCAAAATAACCAAGGTATAAGGACGGTCTCCCCCTATGAAAGCGGTGTCGTGATTATTGCCATATAAAAATCCAACTTTATCCTCGACGTAAGTGCCACCAACTCCCTTTGGTATACCGCTCCGATATATCTGTCGTGACATGTCTTCTCGTAAGAGTTGCAGGCTATCGGACGATATGAGCTTACCTGATGCGAGATCTTGCATGAGTGCCATAGTGTCCTTTGCCGTCGTATATTTATCTCCCCCGTGACTATTGTCTACATCGGTCGCACTATAACCGTTTGAAGTTACATATGACTGAATGGCGCTGTACCCAAAATTATTGAAAAAGTATGTTGGGCAAGCGTTATCAGAAACAACAATCATATCCTCGAGACATTGACCGTATGATTTACCCAGCGCAGTTTGACTATCAATATCAACATCGCCACTATCAATTTTGGAATACATATATGATGCTACGTATAACTTATAGATACTTGCAGTCACGAAAGGTTCATCTGGATGAAGTTCTGCACGTATGCTTGAATCTGTGCCGTCTAAGATTGACACACCCCATTCGCCGGCATGCCCACTGTCCCAATCTTTCAGTAGTAAATCGAGCCCAACCGCAGACCGAGAGTATCTTTTTTCTGTAACGGTTTCAATTGCTGCCGCAACCGTATTTCCGCGTACATTTTGTGTATTTTGGCTGAATGCGGTCATTATTTTCTCGGTCAGATCTGATTCGTCCAATATTGAGCCTCTTACTCCCTGGGTAGTGCCCGAAACGACTCCATCGGTCAGCATAATCTGCTCAGGAACTCCTGCTGTAGCCACCAGTGGCGCTATGGTGCCTGCAACGTATGATTGTACCAAGCCATAAGATAGTGCGAGTCGAGCTTCTGATTTTAGAAGGTCTGTATCAACAAGTGCAGTCATTGTGTTGCTATCAAGCTGAAACGTTTTGTCTCCTACTTTAATCTCAATACTTTCACGCGTATCAATAGAATCATATAAATCTGCGACTTTTTGTAGCTCAGCACCAGAAAATTCCGGTTCATCAACAGTTGATTTCACATATATTTTCTTCTCTGCTTTTGAGACTGCCTTCAGTAGCTCGGATCGTAATCCAGAAGCATCGATTTTTTTACCTATTTTTTCTTTTGTGATTACAGCCACATTGTGCATGAACTCGAGTGTGGCATTTTTTGGTTTAACGTCATGCTCCGTTTGTATCGTAGCTATAAAAGTATCTAACTGCTCGGGATGCAGGTAGACCGGTACCGACTCGATAGCTTCAAGACTTTTTGTAACTTTACTGACTGGCACCGTGTCGTCAAATAGCATAGTAAATAGTTTTTCGGCATCGTAATAGATACCGATATCAGTCGGTGAAAACTCAGCAACGGAGACGTCATCTACGTATAGCTCGTAGAGCGCTGATTGTTCCTGTTCAATCAGCTTTAACACATCATAGCGATTAGCCCAGCTAATCCGTTCGCCCCAAATAGTTTGCCAAGGAAAAGTGCGATCGAGCGTCCACCACGGTGAAAAAATACTTAGTGAAATGAGCGCAAATGATTCTAAATGAACTCTTGAGACATGGTGTAGCGTATGAGACAAAAAGTTATGCTGAAATCTTTTCCCAATTTCTTTTATGCTCATCATTAATGATTTTGACGCCTCACCTTATAACACGAATCCAGCTTATAGGTTAGAATTTTGATTTTGCGGCATCGAGCTGTGGGTCGCGACCGGCTTTTATGTCGTCAACGGTTCGCTCCACTTTCTCGTCTGGTTCAATACCCTCTTTATCAATATTCTTACCAGCAGGAGTATACCAGCGAGCGATGGTCACTTTGAGTGACCCGCCGTTTTTGAGATCTATCAATTGCTGAACGCTTCCTTTGCCGTAACTCGTCTCGCCTAACAGTGTCGCTACCTTGTTGTCCTTGAGCGCACCTGAGACGATTTCGCTTGCACTCGCACTACCTTCATCAATCATTACGATAGTCTTTACTCCTTCAAGGATAGGGCTTTCAGAAGTTGTAAATGTTTTGACCACTTCCCCACCACGCTTCTCTTCTAGCACGGTCGCACCTTTTGGAAGCCAGACACTCGCTACCACTACCGCTTGATCAAGCAAGCCACCGGGATTACCACGAAGATCTAAGATAACGTTCTTGACTCCTTTGTCTGCAAATTCTCTTGCTGCCTTTTTAGTAAGCGTTCCCGTGTCATCTCCAAATCGAGAAATAGTAATTGTTCCTATACCGTTATCTACAGCCCATTCAACGCTTGGAATATCGATAGTATCGCGAACAATTGAGACCTCAACTTCTTCACCTGCTCGAATAACCTTGAGTGTTACCGTAGTACCTTTTTCGCCCCGAATACGTTTTACAGCTTCTGATACGGTGATTCCCGTTGCCTTCTCACCATTAATCTCAGTTATGATGTCTTTTGCTTGAATGCCCGCTTTTTCTGCTGGCGCGCCTTTGATAGGTGCGATGATAACGACGAAATCACCTTCTTTGCCAAGTTCGGCACCAATTCCTTCAAAGGTTCCATTTAAATCTGAATTAAAATCTTTTGTTTCTTCGACATTAAAATATTCGGTATATGTATCGCCAACAGCTGCAACGAGTCCTTTTTTTAAGCCATCACTGAGTTTGTCTGCGTCAATGTCACCATCATAGTTAGATTTCAGCTTGTCATAAATGTCTTGTATCCCATCGGTCGACAGATCGGTGGGTGCACCGGATTCATTTGATGCGAGCTCTGCAATTTTCTCAGCAGTGTTAAACCCGACTCGCCCACTTCCTATGGCCCAACCTGAACCGAACAATAAAATGGAGACGGCTGCAATTCGTACAGTTCTCACGAAACTATTTTTCAATTTAGATTTTTTCACCGGTAATTGTCCAGGTTCATTCGAAACAGAGTCCACTCCCACGCTCACTTTCTTTTGCTATTTGAATAAAATACTCATGTTCAATTGTACATCATGCAAACGGTTAAAAAATGCCCAACACTCTAAAAATGAACAAACCAAAGATCGTAGCGAGCGGACGGAACCGTTGCTTCACTATATTGCCCTGTCAACTGTGCATTGTACTGGCTTACCCGCATGGTACCGTCGTTAAATACCCCTTCGACATATTGCACGTGTCCAAAGTAGCCACTCACATATACAGCGACGGCACCTTTTTCAGGTGATTGATCTACTCGATACCCTTCCGCTTCAGCGTGCCATTTCCAGTTTTTTGCATTGCCCCAGTACAAAGGCGCCTGTTTGCCCGAACGTTCGACTGCCCACGCTGCATATGACACACATTGTCGCGTACAATACCCCCAACGATCAGGACCGTCCCCCGCCGGACAACCCGGGGTTTCCATACTAAAGGGCCAATCATGATAAGGATACCCGCCATTGGTGCCATCTCCAGATTCGAGCTGAATTGCTGCAAACAACTGACGGTTTACTTCTGCCTGCTCTGCGGTCAGTTGCGCGACCATATTCTGATAGGCGGCTTCTTCTCCTTCTGTCTTCGCAAGAAGATCTGAACGCTCCTGCTTTGTGTCTTCAAGTCGCTGCCGTTCTTTCTCGCGCTCTTTGAGTAGTTTTTCTTGCTCTTCTTTTTGTGCTTTTATTTGCTTTGTTAGCTCAAGCACCTGATCTGCGGAATCTTTTACAGCACTTTGCAAACGTGCTAAATACTCTTGCTCACTAATAAAATCAGAAAAACTATCACTGGCAATGAGCAGTTCTACGGAAGAAGCACCTTGTTTTTGATACAGCGCACGAAGTGCTGATTTAAGCAAACCCTTTTGGCGTTCAAGTTCAGCTTGAGCTTTTTCGAGCTCATTTTGGAGTTCTTGAATTTTTAATTCTATGAGTTCAATTTGTTTCGTCTGGCTATCAATTTCGATATCGAGGTTTTCAATGGTTCGACGAAGCGAACTCGCCTGCTCGGAAAGTTCTTGGGCTCGCTGTTTATTGGCATCAATTTGGGCTTGCAGGTCGTTAGACTGGCTACGAAGTTCTGTTGATGTCAATGCCGTTGCGGACGGCGCGATAATTGAAAATACAAGAACCACACTTGAAAGCAGGTATGGAATTTTAATCAGGACTTTCGTTTTCAAGTAGGAAAACATAACCTTATTATAGCACAAAATAGCTGGAAAATCTCCTTTGGCTTACGTATTTACGTACTTTACCAGTTTTTAAGGCGCAAATGTCTATTCATAGCAAGGAGGCTGGAAATTGCACCAATGGTGATACCGACTGCAATAACAGCTAGCCACATTATGACGAGGACATTTGTGGAAGAAAAATAGGTATATGTCGAGGCAAATTCTCGCTGTGTTGCTACTTTACGACCAAGTGATAATACAATCGAAAACACCGTAACATTTGCAATAATCCCGGCAAAAACACCATATAATGACGCTTCGACGAGAAATGGTCCACGAATGTAGCCTGGGGTTGCGCCAATAAGTTTCATAATACGGATTTCGTCGCGACGTGTGTAGATTGCCATACGGATTGTATTAAAAATTATCATTATAGAGACTGCTGATAGCAAAATGGCTGAAGCAATACTACTAATGTTAATGAATTTTTTTGCAGAAGTTGCCTTATCAATCGTTGCTTGAGCATCGGTTTGACCAAGCGAAACTGAGTCGACCGTTTTACTATAGACATCTTGTTCAGCGAGCGATTTAATTTCTGGCATTCTATCTAAGTCTGTCACCGTTATCTTATAACTAGCTGGTAACGCATCTTCTCCTGCAAGTACAATCGCCTGAATCAGATCTGGATCATTTTCAAAATTTCCAGCGAGGTCTTTCTTGGCATCACTTTTTGTCACATACTCTATAGATTCTACAAAATCGAGATTTTGTAGTGCTTTTTCAAGATTTTGGCGCTGAGAATCATTAACATCGTCTTTTAGATATACCTGCGCTTTTAAATCGCGCGCGAGCACGTTTATGGCATTATTTGCTGTAACATTAAGCACGAACGCAATGGCGATAATCACCAACGCCACCACCATGACTGCCGTGGCGGCGATGGTTAACCAGGCATTGCGAAAAAGATTTATAAAACCAGACTTAAATATTCGCTCAAATGTATACAGTTTACGGATATTCATAACCGATACTCCGCACCGGCGCGGTCATCTCGCTTCGCTTTCGAGACAAACCTACGGTTTTTCTCGACGCGCAGGCAAGTGAATGAATCACTTGTCTGGCTGCTCTTTTCCCTTATTTTTACGCTATATATCATAATCGATACTCCGCACCGGCGCGGTCTTCGTACACGCGGCCATCCTTGATGGTCACGACACGGCGTTTGAGTTTATCTACGATTTCTTTATTATGCGTCGTAAGCAGCACGGTGGTGCCATAGCGATTAATTTTTTCGAGCACACGAATGACGTCCCACGCATGCTTTGGATCAAGGTTACCGGTGGGTTCGTCTGCAATCAATATCTTTGGTTGACGCACAATTGCTCGCGCGATAGCAACTCGTTGTCGCTCGCCACCCGATAGTTCGCTTGGATAATTATCGCCTTTACCCTTTAGGCCAACAATGTCGAGCACTTTTGGCACCGTGTGACGAATTTCTTTATTGCTCATACCGACGATTTCGAGTGCGAAAGCAACATTTTCAAATACCGTTCTGTTCGAAAGTAATTTAAAATCCTGAAAGACAACACCTATTTTGCGTCGTAAAAATGGGATATCTTTATCTCTTAGGCGTTCGTAATCTATGCCACCGACGATTATTTTGCCACTCGTTGGCTTTTCTTCTCGAGTTAATAGTTTTAGCAGTGTTGATTTCCCTGCGCCACTTTGTCCTACAATGACCACGAATTCTTTTGGTTCAACATGTAAATTGATACGCTCGAGTGCTGGCCCTTTTTTGCCATATGTTTTGGTCACCCTATCCAGCAGAATCATAAGCTCTATTATACCAAAAGCTTAGCGTCAAGATACGCTTCAATAAAAAGATCGATTTCGCCATCTAAAACTTGCGATGCTTCAGTCGTTTCAGCGCGAGTTCTGGTGTCTTTTACCATCGTATATGGGTGCAGTACGTAGTTTCTGATTTGGTTGCCCCACGCTGCTTGTTCATTAGGTCCTTTTAGCTCAGATATTTTTTCTTTATGTTGTTCAAGCTGTAGCTGTGCTAATTTTGAACGAAGAATTGTCATAGCTGTTTCTCGATTTTGCAACTGTGAACGTTCATTTTGTATGGCAACAACAATGCCGGTCGGTATATGGGTAATACGTACAGCGGAATCAGTCGTGTTAACACTTTGCCCGCCCTTGCCACCACTACGATAGACGTCGATTTTAAGATCTTTTTCGTCTATTTCAATCAGTTCTGGTGACTCGACCTTTGGCACAACCTCGACACGAGCAAAGCTAGTTTGACGTAAGTTATCTGCATTAAAAGGACTGAGGCGCACTAAGCGATGCACGCCGTTTTCGCTTTGCAAACGACCATAGAGGAAACTATATCCCGAGAGTTCAAGTGTCACCGTCTTCAATCCCGCTTCTTCACCGGGCGACATATCTATGGTATGCACCGAAACATCATGTTGTTCACACCATCGTGTGTACATTCTGAGCAACATACTGGCCCAATCCTGTGCTTCAGTGCCACCGGCCCCAGCAAAAATGCTTAAAATGACATCACTCTCATCGTATGGACCGCTGAACTGAAGTTCACGTTTAGCGCGTTGAAATGTTTTCTCGATTTCACTATATTGGTCATTAATTTCTGTTTGAAGCGACTCGTCGCCAAGCTCATGTAACTCACATAAATCACTAATTTTCGTTTGTAAATCCGACCAAAAGTCTATGCGCTTTTGAAGTGCTGATTGTTTTTTTGATATGGTTTGCGCGCGCTCATTATCGGACCAAAAATCTACTGCGAGCATTGCTTGTTTGAGGGATGCATTTTCTTCCTTCAGGCTTTCAATTTTAAGCGCATCACAAGCGTCATTTATTTGTTGTTTTAAGTCAGCAAGATCGGCATATGCCATCGTGTTTTATACGTCACTTTCTTCTGGAAAAACCGATTCTATATACGACTTTAATTGTCGGGCAGGCTGCAACGAGATAGAACCTAACATGCCGATTCCATAACAATTTTGGTCAATGAGTTCACGCATAATATCTATGCAGAGTTTTTTATCTATTTTTTTTGTCATTTTTGGTAGAAGATTTACGTTCTCGATAATATCATCTGCGTAGTAGCTTCCGTACCGTGATACGAGTCCGCTCGCGGTTTGCCCTGCTCGCATCGTTTTGCCAAGTAGATGCTTACGAGCAGATTCAAATTCTTCGTCGTCTACCACCCCTTCATGCAACAAGACGAGCTCATCCCTGACAAGCCGAAGTAGCGGTGCGCTATTAGTCTTGCTCACTTGTGCTCCAAGCCACCAACCGGTTAAATCTTTTGCATACACAGCGCCTGATCCCATGCCGTAGACCCAGCCTTTTTCTCGAGCAGTACCAAAAATCCTAGAGTACATTGTTTCGGTCAAATATGTAGAGACGACTTGCATTGCTATTCGCTCGCGTGCATTGAGTTGTCGGTGTAAGTACATGTCAAAGTACAGATAAATGTTTGGCACACTCGGTTTACGAAGCACGAGCGGGTCATCTAGCTTGAGCGGTACTTCGTCTGGCATTGCAATTCGCCCATTACCTTGTTTAAGCACGAGTCGCTCACGAAACATAGTTTCGATTGAAGTATAGTCTCCCTTAAAATTACCGGCAATAATAAAGCGCGCATTTTCAATGGTGTGCGTTTCGCTATAGTGTTTCACAAGATCCTGACGAGTCACGTGATGCAGGAGCTCTACTCTTTCTTGATCAGTTAATGAGATCATGCCCATTGACTGACGCATCGCCGCATTCAGCGCTCGGAAGTGATTATTTGAGCGACTAATTAATTCTTCTCGTACATTACTAAGCTCTGAATCGACTTCTTCTTGCAGAAATTTCGGCGTGCTAATCGCATCAAGCAACAGGCCAACAACTCGTTGCCATTCAAAATGTGCTGATTCTATTTCGTAGGTAATATCGTATACGCTGGTGCTTGCATTCGAATAGGCGCCGTTTTGTTCGATAGCAGCTTGAAAATCACGTGCTTTCTTGAAATATTTGTTGGCACCGAGCAAAACATGCTCCATTAAGTGGGCTGTTTCCCATTTTTCTTTTTTCAGGAGAAATTCACCGGCTCGAAAGCTTACTTCACATACAACAACCCCTGTCTTTGGCGTGTCGATGATGAGCCCTTTAAGGCCATTTTCTAAGGTAATTTCATGTATTTTATGTCTGAGCACGCCAGTTACAACTCCACTCGCTATTTACGTTTGCGACTTGCTTTGCGATTTTTACGTTCAGCTTTACGCTTCTTTTTGCGTGTATTATGCACTTTTGCCGCTTGATTCGTCGCGGTCGATTGCTTCGTTACCGAAAAATCATCCTCATGAAATTCTTCATCTGTTAGTACGATTTTATCAGCATTGTCTACTGAGCTTCGAGCGGCACGTGTCAATTCAGTTTCAATTGGATTATCCATATCGTCAGCTTCCACGGGTCGCGCATGGAAAATCGCTCGAATCACGTCATGTCTCAACACACCTTGCATTTCTTCGAACATCACTTTTGATTGTCGACGGTATTCAACGAGTGGATCGCGTTGACCAACAGAAATCCAGTGGATACCTTGTCGCAAGTGATCCATGTTTTCTAAGTGCTGCATCCAAAGATTGTCCATGACTTGGAGATAAATATCGCGCTCGACTTTTTCCATGATGTCTTGACCGAATGCTTCGGTTTGTTGCTCGTAACGATTCAGCACTTCTTTCTGAAGAGCCTTTTCAAATTTATCTGCTTCGGTATCGAAGAGCTTGTCGAGCACGCTATCTTCTAGGCCAAATGTTTCTCGCAATTGCGCTTCGAATGCATCAGAATAACTGTCTGGTGAGCTTACCATGAGCTTAACCTGTTCGCTCAAGAATTCTTTCACTTTATTAGTGATATTCGCTTGCTTTAAGACTTCTTTTCGTAGGGTATAAATCGCCACACGGTGACGGTTCATCACATCGTCGTACTGCACGACATTTTTACGCATATCAAAGTTAAAGCCCTCGACGCGTTTCTGTGCTGCCTCAAGACTACGACTAATGACGCGGTTTTGAATTGGCATGCTGTCGTCGATTTTCAGACGATTCATTACGGCCCTAATTCGATCACCACCGAAGACGCGCATCAGGTCATCTTCTGTGCTCACATAGAACTGTGTCTCACCTGGGTCACCCTGTCGACCAGAACGGCCTCGGAGCTGGTTATCGATTCGACGAGACTCATGACGCTCCGAACCAAGCACGTATAAACCACCGAGCTCTTGAACGCCTTCACCAAGGACAATGTCGGTACCACGACCGGCAATGTTGGTTGCAAGTGTCACCGCACCCTTCTGTCCAGCTTGCGCAACAATATGCGCTTCGCGCTCGTTGTTTTTTGCATTGAGCACCTGATGTTTGACACCTGCTTTAGTCAGCAAGCGACCTAGCTCTTCGTTATGTTCAATGGCGCTCGTACCAATAAGTACCGGCTGTCCTTTTTGTTGCAACACCTTTACATCGGCTACAATTGCAGCGTATTTACCCTTCTTTGTGCGATAAATTTTATCAGGCTTGTCGATACGTGCAAGCGTACGATTCGTTGGCACCGATACCACTTCGAGTTTATAAATCTGATGAAATTCTTCTTCCTCCGTCTTTGCTGTACCAGTCATACCGGAGAGCTTTGAGTACAGACGGAAATAGTTTTGGAATGATATCGTCGCGAGCGTCATGCTTTCTTCCTGAACCTCAACATGTTCTTTTGCTTCGATTGCCTGATGCAAGCCTTCGTTGTATCGTCGTCCTTTCAAAAGACGTCCAGTAAACTCATCGACAATGACAATCTCGCCATCGTTCGTGACAACATAATCTTTGTCGCGCTTGAACAGTGCTTCAGCCCGAAGTGCTTGATCGAGGTGATAGATCGTACGAATATTTTCAGTATCATACAGATTGCTGATGCCGAGTGCTTTTTCAACAAAAGTAATACCCGCATCAGTCAGAGTGACCGCTCGGCGTTTTTCATCGACTTCGAAATGCTTATCGCG
Source organism: Candidatus Saccharimonadota bacterium (assembly GCA_035329185.1). GTDB lineage: Bacteria > Patescibacteriota > Saccharimonadia > Saccharimonadales > SZUA-47 > JAGQMY01. The sequence continues at coordinate 19,414 of DAOLHH010000001.1, forward strand.
CTTGAGTTGACGTGCGAGTTTTGAAAATTGCTCATATGCTGCGCCACTCGTTGCCGAAGGAGCAGAAATGATAAGTGGTGTTCGGGCTTCATCAATCAAAATTGAGTCGACCTCGTCAACGATGGCAAAGTTCAGCTCACGCTGTCTAAGCTGACGAACTTCGCGTACCATGTTGTCGCGCAGGTAGTCAAAGCCGAATTCATTGTTCGTACCATAGGTAATATCTGCACCATACGCTTCTTGACGCGTACATGGCTTCAGGTGACGAAAACGTGGGTCTTCATGCTCTTCGTTTGTATAAGACTCATCGTAAATAAAACTATGGTCAGGAATGATGACTCCAACGCTCAAACCGAGCGCGCTATAGATTTGACCCATCCAACCTGCGTCACGCTGAACGAGGTATTCGTTTACGGTCACGACGTGGACACCCTTGCCCTGCAACGCATTCAAATAAACAGGAAGTGTTGCGACCAACGTCTTCCCTTCTCCGGTCCGCATCTCTGCGACCTTGCCCTCGTGAAGCACCATTCCACCAATAAGCTGAACATCGAAATGTCTTTGCTGAATTTGACGCCAAGCCATTTCTCGAACCGTCGCGAATGCCTCAGGTAAAATCGTATCGAGTGTCTGGCCTTTTTTCGTGAGCTTCTTGCGCAATTCTTCCGTTTTTGCTTTAAGATCTGCATCAGATAGCTCTTTAAACGCTTCTTCGAAAGCATTTATTTCTTTAACGCGTTTTCTCAACCGCTTGAGTGTCTTAGCTTCTGGGTCGCCAAGTACTTTTTTGACCAGTTTTTTCATCTTATTACTTCTACCCTTCTCTTCATGTTGGCATGTGGCGAGTTTTTAACATGCTTGCACGCACATTCCCACCACATACTCGTTTGCGGGTATTATACCGTATCAGTCATGCTCAACGCGAAAAGAATTTACCGATAGCACGACGAGCTTTCGAGTTCTCATGCTTGTCTTGCGATTGTGAATGTTTTTCCTTATGCTTTTTTAGCTGATTTTGCAATTTTGTCTCAACAATGTCCACTGCTGCAAACATATTTATTGTTGATTCTACTGCGGTCAATCGCGCGCCAGGAATATGTAAAATGACTTCACAGGTACATCGTTTCCCATTTTTAACACTCGTCGATTCATTGAGCTTAACGTCTGCACGTACCTCAGATCGCTGAGATCGTTTAAGCCGTTTATCAAGCTTTCCAATCTTCTTTGTGATATATCGTTCCAACTCGTGGGTTACATCGGTCTTCATACCGGTGATTGCTATATTTTCTATCATATGGTCGTCCTCCCTCCCATATATTTTTGTAAAACATCCGGAACACGTATTGTGCCATCCTCGTTCTGATAATTTTCTGTAATTGCGGCCAAAATACGACTCATCGCAAAAGCTGTTGCGTCATTAGTGTGCACAAATTGAAGTCTACTTCCTGCTTCTTTGAAATCCGAGGCTTCATTATTGTTCACCTCTTTAGCGGGTTTGAAATCTCGATTTGTGGTTTTGATTTTGAGATCCCTCGCTTGATAGTCAGTCATATAGTCTGCGGTATGAGTTTCTATGTAACGATCTTGCCCCGGAAACCAGCAATTAATATCTATACCGGCAGCATTTGGCTTCCCGATATCGGCAGTTGATTTTTGTATGAATTGGTAATGTAGACCCAGCTGCTGCACAAGATACTCTTGGATTGCATACATAAATTTATGCTCCTCCAGTCCTGTATCAGCATCGCTAAATACTTCCATTTCTAATTTATCGAATTGGTGTAATCGAATAATTCCTTCAGTATCCTTACCGTACGTTCCGGCTTCACGCCTAAAACTAGTACTGTAACCTATATATCTGATAGGCAAGCTCTCAGCAGATAGAGTTTCATTCCAGTACATGGTGCACAGCGTGTGCTCAGCGCTCGCGTTTAACCATAAATCATCATCTTCAAGTTTATAAGTCACTTCGGCTGCGTTTAATCTTGCGCTTGCTACATACGGCTCAGTCCTGAGCAATGCAGGTGGAAGTACAGGTACGAATGGTTTAGAGCTTATCGTGAGATTATTCTTCGAGATGATTTTATTTAAAACATCTTCATCCATTAAACTATCCAAAACGAACTGAACAATTGCAAATTGAAGCTTTACTATTCCTCCCTTAAGGTAGGTGAACCTACTTCCGGATATCTTCGACGCGCGTTCCTTGTCCATCATGTCCCGAGTAGCTAAAATCTCCCAGTGTGGTCTCGGTGTGAAAGAAAAAATCGGTTTATTTCCGACGGTTTTTGCCACTACATTATCGTCTTCAGTCTCTCCGACTGGTACATGTTCGAGCGCAATATTTGGAATTCTTTTCAGCTCATCGTTCAATTCCTGATCAAGCTTACCAAGCAATTCTTCTCTTTCATTTAACTCAACTTTGATTTGTTTGCCAACATCGATAAGCTGAGAATCCGGTTTTCCATTTTTCATTTGAGCACTTATTTGGTTTCTCTTCTCACGTAGCTCATCAACAATTTTCTGCAATTCTCGACGCTTCTTATCGAGATCCACAAGTTTGACTGTATCCACCTCGACCTGCTTTTGTTTACTTTTTTCCCTAACAAACTCTGGTTGGTTTCGAAGTATTTGAATGTCTATCATATAACTTTAGTATAGCGCGTACGGCAATCAGTTTACAGCTTTTTAAGACTTTATATAATTTATAACCAACACCAGAAAAACAATAAACAAAAGCAGTGTCATTGCTTTAAGTTGCCAACGAGTTCGTTTCAGCTCAAGTACATAAGATTTCCTATACTTGGCGTTCAACTTAGTGATTGCCTCAAGTTCTTGGCCTCGATATTCAAATTTTTTTCCAGATTCAAAGTTGAGGGTTCTTATGCGGTGCAACAATTCTTTTCTTAGTTTCTCACCTGCTATTAACATATTTTTCATTCGCTCATCGGTTCTCTGGTCATTTGTCGCTAGAACATAAAGCGCATTGTCAACAATTTCGACATCAAATTCTTTGAAATGTGTTATCAATACTGCCATTACATCTGGAGAGAGTATACTCAACGCATCAGTGTATAGTCCTTTTTGAACAGATACAATGAAGTGTTTATTCATATCACCTTCTAACTCAATAGTTTCAAAACCTTTAGGTGCTTGCATTAAACCACCTGAATTTTTAACGCTATCAATCGCTATGTATGGTAAATGTTTTGGCAACTCAGAATATAGAATAGTGTTAACAATTTTGCGGGAGTTTCGGCTATGTGATGTTTCGTACTGATAAGGTATGATCACCCATTCTTCTGCTTTTATTGAAAAATCAAAAACACCTCTGTTTACCCCGACATGAAAAATACTCGGTGGAATAAACTTCTTGCTATATACACCTCTACTCCAGCCATTGATGCGCGCAAACTCATACCAATATTTCTTTCTAAGATCTGTGTACGAGTCAATTACATACGCATTAAAAAGGAATGTACCGAAAATGATAATGAATGCGAGGAAGTTATTTTTTATATCAATTATTTCTAGCTCTATAAGTGCGTAGTTAATTACACCTAACAGAACGAATATACCGACACCGAGATACAGATTACGATTCTTAAATACATAAATGTATGCGTTCACAATTAATCGCGCTTTGGAAAGATTATTAAGCGGACTAAAATCTACTTCATCGATTTTCATTTCTTCCTCTTTTGTCGTAAAGCGTTCAATGTTAGTGTAGTGCGAGCCCGAGAGTATTCGCAAAAGTCGCATGGCCCACCCATTGCAGCAGTCCCGATTTCAGGCATTTCATCGCTATCCATAACTTTCTTCATACGTACCAATACATCGTCGACCCAATCACTCTTACCGGTATGAGGTATGAGGTGCGTCTCGAATTCGACGATATTATTGAATGCGTCACGGTTACTCGTACCCGTTGCGTAGACGAAGTACCCTGTATCGCTAACCTCGAAACCGTTTTGACGGAGGAGCCACTGATACGTTTCCATCTGACGTCGATACATATCCTGCCACGTCCCTTCAGCACCGAGTGCCTTAACGGGTTTGTCTTTTGCGGTCGCTTTGTAGTCGACCACAATTAGCTTGCCTTCATCGTCAATCCAAACATCATCGACTGCACCAAAAACGTGTAGGTTTGTCGGCTCATGCACATGCACGACTCCGACGAAATTTTCTCGCCACGTATCAATATCTTTGTGGGCAAATGGTACCGCTTTGATACCATTTTCTTTCATGAGCGGATGCGGTTCGCCACTAATACGATAGGTATCGAATTCTTTTTTAAACAGCTCATCAATTGCTTTGTTGATGTTGAATGGTGGGCTTGATGGTCTTTTTATTTTCAGTCGAACATCAAGCCAAAAACAACGCGGACACTGCATAAACAACTCGATTTTACTGCGAGATACTTTGAATACCTCAGTTTGTCCCGGTTTGTACGGTTTGTTCCGTTCTTGCCAATACCCCATTGAACTCTATTGTAGCAGTGTCGCAGCTGCTATCGCTGCGGTTTCGGCGCGAAGCGTGAAGTCGCTCAAGTCGAGATGCTTCAGTTGATGATCTTGAAATAACTGCTTTTCGCTATCTGACCACCCACCCTCCGGACCAATGAGCACGGCTAGTGGCTGTGATATCTGATATTTGATATTTGATATTTCGCTCGGAGAGCCTTGTTCTGCGACAAACAGTTCCGCTTTACCTTTGAGTTCTTTCAGGAGCGTTTCGGCGGTCAATGGCTCGCGCACACGTGGAATATCGGTGCGTCCACATTGTTCACTAGCCTCTATGACGATTTTTTCTGCTCGCTCAACATCAAAGCCTGTTTTTTCGGTACGCTCGGTCAATAGCGGGATAAAGTGTCGTACGCCAAGCTCGGTACCTTTTTGCAAGACCCACTCATTTTTATCTTTTTTCAATAGCGCAAAGCACAGATATAATTCTCTTTTAGGCAACTGTGGCTCGCGTTCAGTCACTAATACGAGTTTGACCGCGTTATCACCGTACCGCTCAATTCGGTAAAGTCGTTCTTCTAGTTTATCGTTGAATAACACAAGTTCTCTACCGACCTCAAAGCGCAAAACCTTCGACCATTGATGAAAAAGTCTTTCATCATCCATCCAGAACTCGTGGGTCAAATCGATGTTTGGTAGATAAAATCGGTGCAGTTTCATAACTTCTCTAATACTACCAGAGATTCGATGTGCGGGGTACGGGGAAAGAAGTTATAGCCATCTAGCCTGAGAATCTTATATTTTTCGAGGAGCTTTTTAACATCGCGAGCCTGTGTACTTGGGTTGCAACTTAAGTACAAAATCTGAGGGGGTTCGGCCTCTAAAATACGTTCTACCACAGCTGTGTGTAGCCCAGCACGTGGTGGATCAACGATAAGTGCATGAGCGTCATCAATGTACTCGAGGGCAGTCTCACTTGTCGTATGAACGACTTGTATGGGTAAACTACCGACATTTTGTTTCGCCATACGGATATTGCCTGCATCAGCTTCGACCAAGACTTGAGTGCCACTGATTGGTATACCAATAGAGCCTACCCCAGAATACATATCTACAGTTGGCAAAGAACCGCTAAAGTGCTGTATGCGCTCAAGTACCTTCTCGAATATTGGGAGATTTACCTGAAAAAATGAGAATACGTCATATGTGATATTTTTGCCTAAGAGCTTGTCAGTCAGTGTTATATCACCGTTGATATAAATATCTTTCGTACGCACACTGGCGGGGCTTTTCGGGTTACTATAGACGACGGCAAGATTGTCACACTTCAGCTTTATAAAGTCTTCAGTCTTCACAAAAAGAGCACCGACAACTTTATGATGACTATTTTTTGTGCTCTGGCTACAGCGTAGTATGACCGACTTGATGTCGCCTGCTCGCACTTTCAGTTGGTTTAATTCAAATAAGAGTTTATCAGCATAATCAGCAATTTCATCAGGAATTAGCGTGCTATATGGGTATACCAGTTTAATCTTTATATGGGTCGCGCGAAGATAGTGTGCGAAGTGTAGACCCTCATCGTCCCCCCAAAAACTAAACTCAATTTTGTTGCGATAGCCAGTAACACCACCTGCTGTTTCAATTTCCGGCACCGTAACTTCTACACCCTCTCGCCGGAATACTTCCTGTAAAATATCTCTTTTTGACTGAAGTTCGCTTCCGTAGTTCATGATTGTCCATGGAGCAACCGATAAATTGATATCTTTTCTTTCTAGAAAGTCAGCGCGGTCAGTGCTTTTTTCTATTATTTCTGTTGCATAGCCTTCGGCATAATCTTTTTTTGACTTGAATACTTCTATGCTAACGAGCTCACCCGGAAGTGCATTCCAGATGAACACCTTGCGCCCATCTTCAAGTGATCCCATAGCCTGTCCACCATGAACGAGTTTTTCAATACGAATATTTTGATATATCTTTGACTGCATCTTCATAACAGCCCCATAAATTCTAGTGTATGCTTTGTTGGTGGTGAGAGTGATATGCGCGTCAAATCATCGAAAGACCACCATCTCGCATCTGTAAAATCGTCGGCTTCCTGCACATGGGCATCTTTAGTACTTACAGCTAGCGTAACTTTATAATTGAAAAAATCATATTCGCCAATAACTCGTTCACCCGTTTCTTTCAGTATTTTCTCACTCGTCCCCGTATGTCGAAGGGTCAACGCTTCAACTTTCGCATTCGATATATTAATTCCCGTTTCTTCAAGAACTTCCCTGTACAATGCTTCTTCAGCTGACTCGCCCGCTTCTATGCCACCACCTGGCACAATCCACATGCCTTCATAGGTAGCACGATTACTCTTTCCTAGCAGTATTTTTTTATCTGCAGAAATGATAAACGCTCCGACAATATCTCGCTTGATAGTTCTCATAGTTGTCTTATTGTAACAAAAACCCCTCTCAAGACCGAGAGGGGTTTTAGATTCACTTAAGCAAATTGTACTATGGGCGCAATGTGCCGGCAAATACCTGCCATGCGAGCGCGCTCTTAGCGACCAAGCTGAGGACAATATAGGCTTTTTCTCCGTAAAGATAATCGGCCCACTTGCCTTTCTTCTTATACTGCAACCACATATTGAGTGCAAATACGTTGAAGAAGAGGAAGATACTTACTAAGATTGCGTATACAAAATCAGGTGGTCCACCGCCTTCACCGTATTGTGCACTTCCGTAAACGTACAATGCGTAGGTAACCCATGGGAGTATACCGGCAATACAACCGACTATGTAAGCAGTCCAGTCGATACTACCCCGCCCCGCATTAACTTTTTCCATGACAAGTCCACAAAGATTCATCACTGCCGTTAGACCGAACATCATGATAAGCGTACTCAGGTCATAAATACCTGCAATCATTGCGATAGCAATAATCATCGTACTCGCACTAAAACTATACTCAATCCAGCGAGCTTTGTTCATGCCTTGTTCAAGATTTGTTTCATATTTCTTGCGATACCATGTCGCAATAGAAAGATGTGCAATTGCTGACATAAAGAAAAATGCCGCAACAATATATGCCACGTTTACATCAAAAAGATGACGTGTCGCAGGAACCAACACCGGATCTCCTCCAGAAGTAAGCGGGTCTAGTGTTAAGTGGTCTGTGGTCACAGGGAATAAAACATTTTTGCTGAGCAACACCACTGCGACACCTTGTGCTGCATGGAGAACCGTCATCGCAATATTCCATTTGCGTAAATTTTTTAATCTATCAAATACTTTTTTTGGAGCAGATGATTTTTCTGCTTTTTTCACTTCTGTCTTTACTTCGACAACCGGAGCTTTCGTTGCTCGTGACGCAGAAGCACTTTTCGCTTTTGCTGTTGCCGTTTTCTTCGTTACTGCAGTCGTTTTGGCGCGAGCTGCTGACGCCTTACCCTTGGTTGATTTCTGAGTGGTCGAAGCTCGCTTCGAAGCACCAGATTTTTTCTTCGTTGTAGCCATAGCAGTTACTATAGCATATACGGGAGTGTATCAAGTAAATACTAAAGATTACCTACGGACAAGGGTCCTTATTTGAGTAGCTAAAGTCATACTTTGCTTCAAGATAATTTTCGATGCCCTGTATTTCACTACAAATGAATGAGCGGTCGTAAACAATAATCTCAGCCACATCCATGTTTGCATAATCTGCTCCGGATGCGGTACTGCGTCTCCCGCCAATGTAAATTTGGTTAATCGTATAGTTTGGCGTGAAGTGTGATCCATAGTTATCAGGTGTGCTATTTTTTAACAATCTTTCGGACGAAGAACCACTCATTCTTGAAGAATAGGTTCCCCACGTATCGTCTATGGCGCTCGATACTGTGCGACCTGTTGTCCCGTTATAATATTGTTGAATGGTAGTTGTTGATCCATTTCGCATAAAAGGAATCAATCCATTGGATGTATTATTATCGGCGTTCTGAGAAGAGTTCATAAGACTCAAAAAACGTGCACTCGAGGCTGAAGTCGTGCGAGGACGCATGACCATAAATGCCATTAGCTCAGTATCAGAAACTGAACTTGCAAGTGATGAAAGCAAATTACCGTTGTTGCTAAAACGCACTGCGTTTAATCCGTTTATCTGATTCGTTTTGAGTACCGGTGCTGTTCCGTAACCTAGCACTGCGTTATTACCATTTCCAGATTTATCGTACCAAGCAACAACACTATCTGAATCGTTTGTGGCTTCTACGGTAGAACCGCTCTGCCATTGTATAAATAATGAAGGTGCTGCACTGGCGCCATCAGTTCCACTTCGAGCAGTTCGGATACCACTTCCTGTTATCCATTTTATACCGAACGCCATAGCGTTGTTTGGCGCCCAACCTGAACGGTTCACTAATTCTTGCACGATAGAAGTGACGTCAAGTCGCTCATTGGCTCCACTCGCTCCTACTGTATTCCAGTTCGGTGGCTGCCATGTTATGATTGCGCTCGTTTTAGATGCGTTCGCCACGGCATATGTTCCGCTCCACGTACTTGGGTTATCTGAGGCGACGCCGTATACCTCAAACTGAACCACGCCTGCAGATTTTGTCTCGTCGGTCGTGAACTGGATATACGCATTCTGAATGGTGGCATTTTTTGGCGTCGTTATTGATCTAAATCGCAGGCCGATTGTTTGATTCCCTTTTGAAGTACCATCATATGACATTTCCAAATCTTGATCGTTAAAGAGCAATGAACCTTTACTTGAACTTGCGTTACTTCCGCGTTCTTCAACTACATCTGCGTTTGAGGTGCCTGGTAGCGATAATTTTGTGAGCGTATTGGTGGTCGCAATTGATTCGTAGAGACTGTTTGGCTCATTTGCATCAAGCCAAAGGAGCGGATCGTAGGTCGCAGGGTCGGTCTGTCCAGCAGTCACAATGACTTCCCCGTTACGGATAATGGTAGATTTAATATCACGTACTACTTTAGCAGTGCTAGAGGTTTCTGGGATATACACCCGACCGATGCCTTGTACACGCTTAGCACTCGAACCTTCATCATACAAAATGGTTACTTGTATGGTCGCTCTATAGAAATCGTTTACAAACAAGTCCTGTTCAGCCGTACCAGCATACGCTGCGTTAAGCTCATACTGCTCCTCGGCATAGTCAATGGCTGCCTTGCTGGCAATATGAGCGATTTGTACTTGTGAGTGCAAAACAGCCGAGCCATTTGTTTGCACCGAATTCTCAATAATAGCCGCACCTACGATGCTTATGAGCACAATGAAAGTCAAAATCATTGGCATCGCGAAGCCTTTTTTAAAATGCGGACGTATACGCATCAGTTAACCTTCTTCATTGAAATTGATGTTGGTACAGTAATATCTTCGCCATAAATTTTTTCACCCAAAGTAAGGGTTAATTTGACGAGCTCAGCATTGTCCGGTGAAGTAAGTAATACATTATTATCGTCGTAATACGTTACTTGGAAATCGACTACTTTATCAGACAACTTGGAATCTTCACCGCTACATGGGCTTACCACGAGGCCCGCAGGACATGTTTGGGTTTTATAATTCACCCCACATGTCGTGTATTGAGGTACGAGCGTTCGACGATAAAGTGTTCTGTAATTGTTACCTGTATTTGCCTTCGTAAAATACATTAAATTATTAATGGCGATATTATAAGACGACGAACAACTACCAGACTTTTTATAAACAAATTCTCGATCAGGATCTCGCCTGTCTGCCGTCAAAGCTGTTTCGTAGACAATAAGTGTGTCCGTTGGCGAGGTGTTATACGTCCAGCCACCTGATGGTGCGTTTGTATCAGACAAATCACTCGATTTCGTCGAAGCAAAATCGGTAGAAAACAGCAACTCGTCTTCAAGCGATAGAAGTAAAATCTCACCCTCCATTCGTAGTCGAGCATGCGCAGCACCTTGAAGCAAGCCACCATACTGGATAAAGATAGTGTTTGCCAAAACAATAGATAATATCGATGCAAGTGGAATCGCAATCAATATTTCGAGAATGGTGAAGCCTTTCTTGTGCTTGTATAAGAGAGAGCCTTTATTCAAAGTGAGTTTAAGCATGCGACGCGTCATCTACCGACACCCCCTAATTGAATGTAGGTGCCGTATTCAATCGTTCTCATACGTGCGCCGTACTTAAAATCAATAACAACTCGTAAGTTTATAAGTGATTCGGTCGTATCATTTGCATAGCTTGAATAGACCTTTGCGGTACCCTCTTTTACGTGCCCGTCAGTTATTGTAGGTAGCGAACTTGAAAAATCTTCTATTTCATAATCGTCTGCTTCGTCGCCAATCGTAATATTCGAGTACGTCTTATTTTCATATTCTTGAATTTTAGCAAATGCAGCTGCGTTGGCAGCAAGTAACGCTTCAGTACGTGCATTGAGCTGGCCTCCAACTGTTAGAAGCATGAAACCAACAATAAGCACAACAGATGCAAGGACGAGCGCAAACATAACCTCAACGAGACTAAATCCATTACGTATTCTTAATTTCTTACCACCCAGAGATTTGAACATATCAATATAAAGTATAGTACGAGTACAACTATAGTGCTAGCGTTTATTCAGTTACGATGACTCCGTTCCAGAAGGCATAATGATTACTGAAATCTTTCTTGACTCGTTCTATAGCCGTAGGAAGCGGATGAGGATACCGAAACGCAACATCTTTACCGATGACTCCATCGACAGTCACATTATAATACTGGCAGTTGCCTTTCCATGGACACGTATACGGTGTAGGACTTTCCGTAAAGTATTCTGACTTTATAGCATCTCCAGGGAAATACCAATTGCCCTCTATGTAAATGAGTTCTTCTTTTGGCGCTTCTGCAATTATTGTATTGTTCCAGGTTGCTTTCATATATGCTCCACTATTACTTTTATCACTACTCACTACTCACTACTCACTACTCACTACTCACTACTCACTACTCACTACTATATTGTATCAACATGTCGCTTACGCTATGATGTGGTAAGCATGGCGAAAAAACAAAATTCAATAGATACATCCTTCTCATTAACTCAAGTATCTCGCACTTTATACGGACTACTTGGAGTCATGGCCCTTGCTACGGTTATTTTTGATGCTGGGAATCTCATAACAAAAGAGGCGGTAATCGACCGATGGACAGCCTTGTTCATCCTTTTCGTGATTAATACGATTGCTTGGTTCATCGCAAGTGAAGGCACTGCTTTTAGTAAGCGGGTGCTTACGTTTTTGTTAAGCCTGACGCTTCTTGGATTTGCTGGGGCAATGACCTACTGGGAACGTGGCATGGCGAGCACTTCAACTATTTTATATACCTTGCCACTCTTAAGCGTAGCTATCCTTAAAAATCGTCACGCACTTGTCGCAACAACGGGCCTCTGTATTGCTACGTACGCGTACACGAGCGTGAAATATTTTAACGATTACTTTAACGAAGGATACCGAATTCAATTGTGGGGTAGTATCGTCATGTATAGTGGATTGTTTGTCGTCGTTTCATGGATCATCATGATACTGACTGGTCTTCGTAGAGATTCTAAATAGTATCAGAGTTTTAACTCTGGATAAATTGACCGTGTCACCTCATCAATATCTGCACGGAGCTGCGGAAATGGTACGCCTTCGCGTGCACTTACGCCTTCGAAAATCCAAAAAACACGCTCGGAATAGCCCATACCACAGGTTGGGGGCATGCCATACTCAAGCATCTCAACATAATCTATATCGAGCATCATCGCTTCATTATCGCCACTATCACGCATACGTTGTTGTTCAACAAAACGATGTAGCTGATCTTGGGCATCATTTAGCTCTGAGAACATATTTATCAATTCACTTCCTGCAATGACCGCCTGTGCGCGTTCTGTCACTAATGGATTGTCTCGGTTCGCTTTTGCAAGTGGTGAAATAAATGTCGGCGTATTAATGAGCCAAATTGGACCGGTAACACTTGCTCGAATTCGCTTCCAAAGCTTATCAATCCCACGCGGAATACTCTCTGTTTTCTCAACTTCAAGTTTGTGGTTTTTCAGAGCAGTCTGTACCTCTTCGATTGTACAATTAAACACATCGATACCGTAATGATCACGAATGACGCCAGCGTAATCCCATTGCTCCCACTCTTTGCTCATGTCAATTTGCATGCCATTGACCGTAAATTCCAACGTCCCAAATGTCTCTTTAAGAACATAGCGGAACATACGTTCCATAAACGCCATACCATCTTTCCAGTCAGCATACGCCCAATACCATTCCATCGCCACATGCTCGGGTAAATGCTCGTCAGAATAGTTCTCATTCCGAAAGCGCGGACCCAAATCATAGACTTTTTCAAAACCAGCTCCTATGAGCCGTTTAAGAGGGAGCTCGTGACTGATACGCAAATAGAAATCCTGGTCGAGTGCATCCATGTGCGTAACGAATGGGTTCGCGTCTGCACCACCGGTCGTGTGCTCCATCACGGGAATATTGATTTCCAGGAATCCTTCTTTGTTCAAAAAATCGCGTGTTGCTTGCCAAAACCTTGAACGTCGTACAAAACGATCACGCACGTCAAGATTGACATTCATATCAACATAGCGACGTCGAAGACGTTGTTCCTTGTCTGTAAAGCCTTCTTGTGCGCTCGGCATAGGTCGAAGCGCTTTCGTAAGTAGTCGTAGACTTCGACAAGCAACTGATAACTCACCCGTTTGCGTGCGTATCACCGGTCCTGCACAAGTAACGAAATCCCCCGTATCTAGTAGTGCTATTTCATCGGGCATTATAAGCTCACTGTTGCTACGGTCGACGTTTTGGTTCGTTTCACCACTCCGAATAAAGAGCTGTAGCGAGCCACTCATATCACGGATGACAATAAATGCGAGCTTCCCAAATTTACGAATGGACATGATACGGCCGGCCACGGTCACTTCTTGACCTTCTAATGAGTCAAATTGCTCTATAACCTCGCTAGCCATGTGATCACGGTGTGTTTCAGCAGGATATGGGTTAATCCCGAGCTCTTTCAAGCTTGCTAATTTACGTAATCGTTCGTCCCGAAAATCTTGTAGTGTTGCCATAGTTGCTCCTATTTTACCTTACTAAAGGGCTCGAGTCGATTTAATCGGATGCCATAGCCCTAGTGAACCCTGCCAGAGCTCTTGTTTTACGATGGCAGGGCCCAGAACCATACCCCTATCACGTCTCGTACTGACCATTTCAAAACAATGGCGAAGTACGCGCGGTGCAACTCCAATCGGCATGAGCATAAACTCTCCTAGTTGATAGCCGTTGCCCTTGTACATGGATTCTACTTCTTCTGGGTATGCTTGCACGATTCTTCCTACATCTTCAGCGCCCATATAAAGTTGATGTACGCCATATGGCGTTGGACCTTGTCCAAGTATTTCGTGCCATATTCCGTCGATTTGAATTTTCATTTTACTATTTTCCCTTCCTTGCCAATAAAAAAATCCCCCGGTTTTGCCGGAGGATTCGTTGTTGGTCTGATTTATTATTTAATCGCGTCTGATTTTATGACCATAAGAAACACTCCGACTGATGTCAGTCTTTGTATTCTTATTATTTGTAGCAAATGCTCGTAAAATCATAGCTCTGCTAGTGTATGTGAAGTACCAGAAAAATGCAAATCGGTTTTGCTATTGAATGGAACCAATGGTGTATGAAGTGGTTGAAGCTGGGGTCTTTATTTCGACTGCTTCACCGAGCTTCTTTCCGAGCAATGCCTGTCCAATCGGAGATTCGTCTGATATTTTGCCTTCGAGTGGGTTTGCCTCAACAGAACCGACTATGGTAAACGTTCGCTCGCCGTCTTTGTTCTTTAATACGACAGTATTTCCGAGCTCAACCACATCTTTTTTCTTTGGTTGCGAAATAGTTTCAGCGTTTTTCAGAATAAAATCAATTTCGGCGATTCTTGCTTCTGCTCTTTCCTGTTCTTGACGAGCAGCACTGTACTCAGCATTCTCAGCTAAATCGCCAAATTCACGAGCCGACTTGATGCGTTCAGCGATATCGCTTCTATTAGCAATCAACACTTTGAGCTCTTGCTCTAACTCTGCGATTCCGTCTGCGGTCAATTTGTACTGTTTGTGCATTGTATAATTTCCTTTTCTTCTCTAGAATTCCTTGCTTACCATTACCGTCATACAACCCGATGATGTACTGACTATACCAAACTAACGTTGATTATCCCAAACAAATTACTTCGATAAGCCGAGTTTTTCAGTCATAAAAGTAATGAGGTCGTTCTGTGAAATCATATATGCTTCCCCATCCATTCTCGTCACGACTTCGACGGTACCATTTTCGCTGTTTCGTTCACTGACGACGATACGATATGGGATGCCCATCAATTCTGCATCGGCAAACTTAGACCCTGGTCGTTCATCACGATCATCATAGAGGACTTCTATGCCAGCATGCTGTAATTCGTTATATATCTTTTCTGCTTGTTCTGTAATGTTTCCGATGGATACGAGATAGACATGAAACGGTGCGACGTCCGAATGCCATACAAGTCCCTTATCGTCACTCATCATTTCAGCAATCACGCCCATGACACGGGTCACTCCAATTCCGTAGGATGCAACATACAATGGCTTTTGTTTGCCATCAGTATCTGTAAAGGTAAAATTCATCTTTTCAGACTTTTCGGTGCCGAATTTGAATATATTTCCTACCTCCGCACTCACGACTGGCTTCAATAACGATTTGTCGATATTGAACTCTTTTGTCGCATCTTCCAAAACTTCTTCGTTTACGGCGATTGTTTGGTCGGCATTTACATACAGCGTGTCCTCGCCTGCATCACAGATAGTCTGGAATTCATGGCTGAATTTCGTAAACGCCCCGCCGCTCGCGAAAGTAACGAACGTCTTATCACCGATACCTAAACGATCAAACACGCATTTATAAGCTTCGATGACTTGGTCGTAATATTGATCCATATCTTCCTGAGTCGTATGCACTGAATACATATCTTTCATCACAAATTCACGCCCGCGCATAATGCCACTTTTACTTCGAAGCTCGTTGCGAAATTTTGTTTGGAACTGATAGACACTTTGAGGCAAGTCTTTATAGCTAGTAATGTGTTGCTTCATCATTTCAATAATTGCTTCTTCATGCGACCATGCAAGACCTACTTCTTGACCGTCTTTTAGTTTTGTCTTGAACCATACATCAACAATTTCGTCATCCCACCTTCCCGTTCCCTGCCAAGTATCGGGCCTTTGAAGTGCGCTCATTATGAGCTCACCGCCGCGCACCTTATTCATTTCTTCACGTATAATTTGCTTTATATTCTCTAAGACTCGAAGTCCTAGCGGTGTATACGCATACACACCTGCCATTACTTTATGAACATACCCAGCACGAATAAGTAATTGGGCGTTTTTTGCTTGCTCGTCACTTGGTGCGTCTTTTCTTGTTTTTGTAAATAATTGTGAACGTTTCATTAATATCTCCACTATGATTTTGAATTTATATAAATATGTTTAATACAAAGAATATATACGGCACGATGCCGGCATACTCATCAAGACTGACATTTGATACTTACGCATAATTTGTGTTTATTGTACCGAAATACCTATCAGCGTACAAACAGCACATAAAAAGCGAGCGAATTTTTAAGCGCATGGAGCAACATGGC
>DAOLHH010000001.1:35649-50092 GCA_035329185.1 Candidatus Saccharimonadota bacterium
AAACACTTGAAAAAGTTCAAATGAGCTACGTACTTGTTCCAACCCCAGTTCTTGTTGTTGTTCGATATTTACAGACGTTAATGAACCAATTACCGTAGTCACCAATACAAGAGTGACGAAATATGCACCATATACGACGAATACTTGGCCGATTTGTTTCATTTGAGGCTTTCTGTCTAGAGTAAGATATGCGAAAACTGGTTGTTTTTTCCAACGCAACAGACGAATAATTAGAAAAATAACCGCAGATGCAACTGCAAACGTCAACAGAAGAAGCATTGCATTGCTATTCTCGAGTTTTTCTTCGATTTGCGTCGTACTATTACCCATAAGGGCTAACAATGTGGCTATTATTATGCCGACGACGACCTGACTTAAGAAAAAAACAAGAAGCGTTATACCAATCGCTTTTGCGCTGAACGTTACTTTAGAGAATAAATCTTTTGACATCGAGAACAGTAATAAGCACGAATAAAATCATAAGTAATGCAAATCCCGTGCCATGAATCTGCTCTTCAGCTCGCCTCGAAAGTGGACGCTTTAACATTACTCTCGAAACTATGGTTACAAACAATCTACCACCGTCAAGTGCGGGAATAGGCAAGATATTCATGACTGCAAGAGATATAGAAATAACTGCGGTTAAGAAAAGTACCGAAACGAATCCCTGCGAGCTTAATTCTTTAAGCACATACCCTATCCCAACAACACCTGTAACTTGCTCGCCGGCTTTTGATGCATTTCCGCTAAATAAGTTCGTTATGATGCCACCGAGACCGCGCAGTGTTTCCCAGAAAAACTGACCAGTAAGCGCAACACCTGCGATTGGTGCCGACCATGTTGAACGCTGTCGAATGTAGTCTGAAGGCACTATTCCTAAATAACCCTTCACCGCCGGACAGTCACTTTCGCCCGCATCTATACATGTTTTATTATCTTCTATTGAGCTCGCTACTTCGGTAGGCGATAGCAGTTCGGTGTGAAAATCGAGCTGTTGTCCGTCTCTGTTTACGGTAATTACGACATGCCTATCCTCCCTTGAAGAGAGCGCTTGTGTTGCCGGTTTTACACTGGCGGCATCTGCTATGACGTGCACACATTCATTATCTTGATAGGTATTTGTGTCTAATAATATTTCATCTGTCGTGATGTCGCCCAGTTCTTCACAATCATGCGCACGTATAAGAAGTAATTTATCGCCATCCTTAAGCCCCGTACCCGTTTCTGAGAAACTATCAGTCGCTTCTGTGGTGACGTGTTCTTCATGATCTTCATGACCCTCATGGTCTTCTTCGTTAGTGAATAATGTTGCGTTTGCTGCAGGCGAATCTTCTGCGACGCTTAATACAATGTCGTGTCGGACTACTTTTGTATCACTCGCAACACTAAATTGATTTGGCAGCACTTTTGGCATGCTCACCGCTGAGATAATCGTGAGCAAGAAAATTGCTACGAGTACGTTCATAACAACACCCGCTACCATAACCACTATTTTTTGCTTTAAGGTTGCCGCTCCGTATGCACCAGGTTCGAGGTCGCTATCATGCTCACCTTTTAGTTTTACGAATCCACCAAGTGGCAAAGCATTGAGTGTGTATTTTGTACCATTTTTCTCTGTGAGAATAGCAATTCTTGGAGGAAATCCAATCCCGAACTCTTCTACGTCGATGCCCGCGCGTCGTGCAGCAACAAAATGTCCAATTTCATGGATGATAACTAGTGAGAGGAGGAATAGTATTCCTAAAACAATAAGCATAGTTGAATCTTAGTATACCTGTTCTTGTAGTGCTTGCGCTAGACCTTCATAATTTCTTGTTCTTTTTGCTTTGCGGTTGCCTCAATCGCTGACTTTGCCGCGTTAATAGCGTCATCTATTTGCTTTTCTTGCCTTTTTGCGTCATCTTCACCAATCGATTTGTCTTTTTTTGCCTTATCTATCACGTCAAGTGCGTCATGACGAGATTTTCTTAAGCCAATAAACGCTTCTTCTTGTTTTTCGCCTAATTGCTTCACAATCTGCCGACGTCGTTCTTCGGTCAGCGCCGGGACTTGCACTCTAACTACCCGCCCGTCATCCACCGGATTAAAGCCGAGCGATTCGTTCACGCGTATTGCCTGCGTTATAGCTTGAATATTACTTGGATCGAATGGAGATATTTGGATTAATTGTGCTTCAGGAGTGGTAATCGTAGCAAGTTGCTTCAATGGCATCGGAGTACCATACGCTTCCGCAATGATATCTTCAACCATACTTGGGTGTGCTCTCCCCGTGCGTAACTTTTTGATTTCGTCTTCAAAATGTGCGTGTACTTTTTCAGTGTCACTTTTTACTTGGCTTAGCACATCTTTGTCCATGTGAACTCCTTTAATTTACTCTTATTGTACCACTTAAAAAACGCCACTTCGTTTGAAATGGCGTTTTTTACTTTTTTAGATGCGAGCGCTAAGCTACTTCACCTAATTGCATTCGTGAAAATCGTCGAACAACAACATTTTCTCCGAGCTGGGCATTTGCTTCTTTTACAAGGTCTCCAACCGTTTGATCTGGGTTCTTTATAAAAGGCTGGTCCATAAGACAGCGTTCCGCAAAATACTTTTTCAACATACCTTCGACAATCATCGGAGCTTTGTCGGCAGGTTTGCCTTCAGCAACGACTTTTTCAGTAAATTCATTTGCCTGTTTCTCACGGATCTCTGCAGGAATTTCTTCTGCACTCACATACTCAGGGGCACTTGCCGCAATGTGCATAGCAACATCTTTTACAAGATCAGTGAATTTTTCGTTCTTTGCGACGAAATCCGTTTCACAGTTTACTTCTACAATAACACCGATACGATTATCGTGAATGTAGCTTCCGATTACTCCTTCGCGTGCTTCCCGTTCGCCACGCTTTTCAGCTTTGGTCATGCCTTTTTTGCGCATCGCTTCGAGTGCCTTGTCAAAGTCACCATCGGCTTCCGTCAAGGCTGCTTTTGCGTCAGTCAGTCCTACGCCCGTTAAATCTTTTAATCGCTTGATTTCTTCAATAGAAATAGCCACCTTATTTCTCCTTCTTGTCTTCTACTTTTTCCACTTTTCGGCTTGAGCGACCAATTTCAATTGCTTGCTTAACGTAGTCGCAGACAAGGTCTATTGTCTTGAGCGCGTCATCATTACATGGCACTGGATAGGTTATCGTACGAGGATCTGCGTTGGTATCTACTAGTCCGACCACTGGGATGTTTAACTTAACAGCTTCTGCCACAGCGTTCTTGTCGTGTGTAATATCAAGAACAAGGACAATTGCCGGTCGAGCATGCATTTCTTTTATGCCACCGTAGAGCTCGTTTAGATGGTCTATTTCTTCTTGGAATCGCTGAACTTCAAGCTTGCTATATTTGCTCGCAAGTTCACCGCTTGCCATCCGCTCTTCTTGGCGTTTTAAATATTTGACTCGTTCACCAATTGTTTTCTGATTGGTAAGCATACCGCCAAGCCAACGGTTTGTAACATAAGGCATTTTTGTTTCGGTTGCCAGTGCCTCCACCGCTTCGCGCGCTTGCCGTTTCGTGGAAACAAGCAGTACTTGTCCGCCACTTGCAATCTTGGTACTGACTGCTTCAAGTGCCGTTTCAAGCATCTCTGCCGTTTGTGTTAGATCGATGATGTGCGTGTCGCCTCTTTTGCTATGTATGTATGGACGCATAGCAGGATGCCATCGACTGGTTTTATGGCCGAAGTGAGCTCCGGCTTCTAGTAATTTTTTAGCATCAACTTCAACTTTTGAAGCCATAATGCGTAATCCTTCCTCTTCATCGTGTGTACCTTTGAGTTTTTACCACTCTCTGGAGGATGTACGTCACACGATTGATTAATTATTGATAACCCTATTGTAACAGATGACTTGTAATAATTCAACAGATAGGATATACTAAAACGTAATTGGAGCTAATTATATAGCTTCACGCCATGAATGACTTTAAAGCACAGAGGACTTGTCATTCGTGGGTTCATCATATAATCCTCGTTAAACACATTAGACTTATGAAAAAAGATATCCACCCCAAGAACTACAGATTGGTCGTGTTTGAAGATTTGAACGACGGCAATCGCATCCTCACCCGCTCAACGGTGAAGACTGAAGAAACCACTAAATGGGAAGACGGTAACGAATACCCTCTCGTGAAAGTTCACATTTCGAGTAGCTCTCACCCGTTCTATACTGGACAAGAGAAGTTAGTTGATATCGAAGGTCGTGTCGACAAATTCAAGGCACGCCGTGAAGCAGCCGAAGCAGCTCGCAAAGCAAAAATTGAAAAAACGACAAAAGTAGCAAAGAGCGAAGCAAAAGCCGACAAGCCTGAAGTTCAGAAAATTGGATAGCAACAATCAATAAGAAGCCTTGAACTATTTTGTTCGAGGCTTTTTTATTTGTACACTAGGAATACGATATGAAAAAAGAATTTTATCAATCTGAACTTGAAACTCTGAAAGCAAAACTTGATGATCCTAGTTTTTTTAGCTCAAAAGACTATCCTCGTGTAGCAAAACGTATTGCGGAGCTAGAACGTATCGTCGCCATTTACGACACGATACTTCAATCCGAAAAAAATAAAGCTGAAGCTCAGTCACTCACTACTGGCACTGATGAGCTCGCCGAACTAGCACGAACCGAAGTAGAAGAACTTACGGCAACTATTGAATCGCTACACGGTGAGCTTCAAGAACTGCTTTTGCCAAAAGATCCAAATGCAGATAAAGATTGTATTTTTGAAATTCGCGCCGGAGCTGGCGGAGATGAATCTTCCCTGTTTGCGGCTGAATTATATAAAATGTACGCTCGTCATGCAGAAACCGCAGGATTCAAAACTGAGCTCCTCAGTGAGAGCCCCTCAGAAGTTGGGGGCTATAAAGAAGTTAGTTTTGCCGTGCGCGGTGCTGGTGCCTATGGTATGTATAAATTAGAAGCCGGTGTTCACCGCGTACAGCGTGTCCCTGCCACTGAATCACAGGGGCGGATTCATACAAGTACCGTGACAGTGGCTATTTTACCTGAAGCCGAAGAAACCGATATTGAGGTAAATCAAAATGATTTGCGAATTGATGTTTATCGATCAAGTGGTAATGGTGGCCAAAGCGTGAATACAACAGACTCTGCCGTACGGATTACACACTTGCCTACCGGCATGGTTGTAGCGATGCAAGACGAAAAATCTCAAATTAAAAATCGTGAAAAAGCGATGAACGTATTGCGTGCACGACTGCTGCAAGCAAAGATTGAGGCCGAGCAAGCTGAGCTCAGTGCTGCGCGTAAAAAACTTATTGGCTCAGGTGACCGAAGCGAAAAGATACGTACCTATAATTTCCCCCAGGACCGCATAACCGACCATCGCATAGGCTACTCGAGAAGTAATATACCAGCGGCAATGGTTGGACAAATTGATGATATTCTTGATGAACTTAAAAAAGCAGAAGTTGACCTCTTGCGTTCGGAACACTAATGAAAATCTCCGAGTGGCTTGAGCGCTCTATCGCCTTACTCAAAAAAAACGATATACCAACACCTAAACTTGATGCCGAGGTGCTTCTAGCAGATACCCTTAACAAAGATCGCTCCTGGCTGGTCGCGCACGGGGATGACATATTAGAAGTATCTCTTGTTTCAACACTTGATTCCCTCCTATCCCGTCGCTGTAAACATGAACCGCTTGCATATATTCGCGGTAAACAGGAATTTTATGGGAGAGATTTTTTTGTCTCCCCAGACACGCTCACTCCACGACCTGAGACCGAAACGCTGGTTGAATGTGCCCAAAATTATCTCAATCACCATCCAAAAGCGCTGTTGGTGAGTGATATAGGTACGGGCTCAGGATGCATTGCAATCTCTTTAGCGTTAGACATAAGAAACGCGCAGCATACTTTTATGGGATATGATATTTCGGCCGACGCGCTAAAACAAGCGCATCGAAATAAAGACGTGTATAAAGCGAGTGTCGCCTTTATACACGCTGATTTTCGTACAAATACATCGTGGCTTAACTCGGACCTTATCGTTGCAAATTTGCCTTACGTGCCTGATGAATTTCATATAAACCTTGCCGCATCTCATGAACCTTCAATCGCATTGTTTGGTGGAGATAGTGGGCTTGATTACTATACTTCTCTTTTTACACTGTGCGGAGCTCGTAGCGTGCGACCTAAGGCAATTATCACCGAGAGCTTACCGTTTCAACACGAAACACTAGAAAAAATTGCTCAAAATAACCACTACCGACTCAGCGCAACATCCGACTTTATCCAACTATTTGAAGCGGCATAACGTCGTTAAAAAGGATAGCTGTCGCGATCGACAAGATTACCTGAAAAGTCACGTATTGCCCATGGAGCCGTTCCGTTTCCTAACGTATAGCCACAATCACGACCGGCTTCATAACAGTTTTTCTTAATAGATGGAAAGGCACTGTCATCCCATGCAAAAATATAATCAGCATGTCCTGAATATCCGCCAGGTCCCTGAGAGTAATTATCGCTCGAAAGTCTCCAATGACTAGTACCATTCGCATCAGAAACTGTATACCTCACAAAAAACTCAATAAATGGCAGTCCGACCGGATGGGATGCAGGACAGCCTCCGGGGGAATCCGCGCTCGGTCTCCACACCCCATATGTCATATGAGATCTTCCATTTGCAGAGGTGAGATTTTTGCCATCCCAACATTGCGGAAAACCGACATACATCGTGAGTATTTGTCCTGACGAACAGTTCGGAATGCTTGCTCCTTCTTGATATCTGATGCCGTTTACTTCAAAGTCTTCACACCAAAAGTGGGTATTATCTTCGTAGCCGTTTATACCATCTGTTGGCGTTGCACTCGTCGCATTCACTGGATTACCGGCGATTATTTGAAGACCATTAGGAAAAGGTTGGATATCTTCAAGCATTATTCCTTGGTAACCAGACTTATAATATATTTCTAGGTCTGAAGTACAACAATTACGTAGGTCTTTTGGTGCAATCGGCTTTCCATTCCCATCAATCATTGTTGGAACCCAATACGCAGAACGGTTGAAGGTTCCACCACTACAAGTTGAGGTTCCAGAGTTTTTTAGACTGTCTGACGTCGAACTTGAATTCGTTGATCCATTACCAAAGAACGTGTGGAGATGCGCTAAACCAGGTTGATTTTGGTATAGAATCGGATCATCATAGTTCATGTGCGAAAAGACACATCTATGACGGAAAGCCCCCGGTTCTCCTTCTCCGGCTGGCTTACTATCTCCAGACCCCAGCTTTGATACACTTACTCCTTGTATTGCAGGTGGTATGAGATCGTTGTTTATCACAGGCCCCATTCCCAGATGCTGTGAGGCGCCTGCTGGAATAGGTGCGGGTGTAACAGGCGTTGGGGTGGGATTTGGCGTTGGTGTAGGCGTAGGCGTAGGAGTAGGAGTCGTGCCTGAGCCCGTGCCGTCACCACTATTGGTTCCACCATTTGTACCAGTATTGCCGGAATCTGTTTCTTCATCTACAGACCCATTAGACGAACCGCCGCTCTGTCCAGACGAATCTCCATCGGTCGAGTTGTTACTTTCATCTGTCGGCACCATACGAATCGACATAATGCCTGTATGCATCTCTCCTGTCCACTCGAAGTTTTCCGGGATGTAGGTTGCATCAAGCCCTACCTGACCTATGAATCCAAATCCTGGCGCTGCTTTCGCATTGCCTGCTTGCATAACGATACCGGCACCGATGACAATGACAAGTAGCACTGCAAAACCGCCACGCATTGCATATTGGCCCACACTTTGAGGAGCTACATACTGGTAGTCTGCGTCATTAGAAAAATGCGCAGAAAAGAGTTGATTATTATCATATCGTCGTTTCATATAAATAGCCACGAAAACTGTTATAACAGCAAGCATTCCGAGAGTTAAAATCAGTGCCGATCGGTTCTTCTGTAAATACGATTTTGTTGATACTACAGGATTATTCTTAAAATCTACAGAGCTCTTAAGTGTAGCCGTTTCGCCATTTAGTGATTTTATCTCTGCCGTAACATTTCTCATTCCATTTGGAAATGCTGATGATTGTAAGGTTGCTTTAGGATTTGCCGAAGTAGACTTTGCTACTTCTTCGCCGTCAACTTTATAGGTGATTGTATCGCCGGGAGACAACCCTTCGTTTGGCACATCAAGCGTCACTTCACCGGAAGCACTCTGTAAATCTTTTGAAAGTATAATTTCAGGTTTCTCATCCTCTACTGAAGCTTGGGTTACTGCACGCTCAACATTGAAATTTATAACAATAGTAGATTCTTTATAGCCCTTAGCGTTCGCCTTGATGATCAGTTGATGCTTTCCTGGTGATACATCAGCAGCATAGAGCTCATCACATGTCCCATTACTCGACAGTATCAAGCAATACGGTCGCGTCGATCGTACTACTTTTTTTCCTTTATCTAGCGTAAAAGTAACTCCAACTGCACCCGAAAAACCATTCGAAATAACTGCAGATATTTTTTTAGATTTTTTCAGGGTATCCCCTTCTTTAATACCCTCAACTGAAAGAGGTATTGTCTGTAAGACTTCGTTAGGATTACCAGTTTCCGGTTGAGTCGTTGGCGGAACATCAAGCGGTGTCACAATAGTAAATGGAAGGCTCCTGGAGAGATATTGGCCTCCTTGGGTAGTGGCATTTACAATCAGGGTGTGTTCTCCATAGCCCAGAGAAGTCGCGTCTATTGAACCACATTCCCCGTTCGACTTTTTACTCATACAGTAAGGACTCTCCGATGCAGAACCAATTACTTCACCATCAACTATAAATTCATAAGACGTACCTGTAATCTCACTTACTTGGTCAGCACTTATCGTAATCGGTCCACCAACTGCACCTTGGGAGATGCCGGAAATACTAAAATCGAGTCTCTCTTCAACACAATTCTTACCATCTCCTACCGGCCTGCAAGATTCACTTGTAGTTACCAACAGCTTATCGACCTGCACCGTATCAACTTCGGTAGAAAGATAGAAGGTTTTATTGCCTGCGTTTGTATAATTTTTTTCAATTACTGAGCCACCTACGCCACTAACCCACTCCCAGTCATCCCCTTGAGGGAGGGAAAGCGCATGACATTCGTTTTCCCCTATCCTAATGTATGGTTTTGCATTATTATTGTCTTTTTTTAATAGTACCCAGATTTTATAGGTTCCAGGCGACCCAACTGCACCTTCAATCCTCATGGCGTCATGTGTAGTACAGTCAGATTGACCTGCGGCATATGCGAGCGGAACTATTGAGCTGATAATGCTCGAAAATGCGACAACAAACAACGCAATTGATCTAAGTGTATGCTTCATCCTTCTTCCTCACGATACTATATATTAGTATAAGCGTAATGAAGTAGGAGTCAATTAAATTAGTCTTTAACTGCTTCGAGTATTGCCGTGACCGTTTGCTCATCGCCATCACGAACAATTTTAATTTCTATGGTATCACCAACTCGTTTTTTGCCCAGAATAGAAACCAGTGTGTTCTTGTTGTCCAATTTTGTGCCGTCGATTTCAGTAATAATGTCTTTCTCTTTCAAGCCCGCTTTTTCTGCAGGACTATCAGCCATAATTGATGGACGGGCTTTAGTCGATTCTGGGATATAGGCACCTTCAGTCTGCTCAATATCGAGTTGTTTCGCAACCTCTTCATCAAGAGGTACATAGCGCACTCCTAAATAGGGTCGCTCTAATTTTCCTTCAGTTAGGACCGTATCAATCAATGCTTTTACATCGTTTATTGGTATTGCAAAGCTTATATTTTCTGCCGTTGCTGTCGCAACATTTATCCCAATGACCTCACTAGCAGAGTTCACGAGTGGACCACCTGAGTTACCACTATTAATCGCGGCGTCAGTCTGAAAGAGATTTTGTAATGTTTCGACACCACCACCATCGGATGCTTCAATGTCACGTCCAAAACCCGAAATAATCCCACTTGTTACCGTGTTTTGAAACTGTCCTAGTGCATTACCTATTGCTACGACTCGATCGCCAACCTCAACTTTTTCAGAGTCACCAAGTTTAACTGGCTTCAAATTATACTTCGATGCATCGGGTATCTTGACGAAAGCTACATCTAATGGGTCGCTTTTGTTCGTCCTGCCAACCACCTCTACGTTCTCAATTTCCGTACCATCAGACAAGGTTACTGTCACGCTCGTTACATCTTCTGATACGACGTGTCTATTCGTCACGATATAGCCTTCTTCACTTAAAATAAATCCGGTACCTGCTCCACCGGTCTCATATTGGCGATTGTATCCAAAAAAATCTTGTGTTGTCGCAGTTGCTTTTACATTTATTGATACGACACTCTCATTCACATCTTTTGCGATGGCATTAATAAGGTTGCCTTCTCCTTCAACGATTTCTCTTGTAATCTTCGTTTCATTTCCTTGCATCGCCTGCTGTTTACCACCGAACCAACCACCGAAAAATCCTGAAGCTATCGCGACCATTACCAAAAAGAGACTCTTCGTTTGACTTCCCACTGAACGATGGGTCTTTTTCACCGCTTCTTGTTTTGTTGATTTTTTATCTATTTGATCCGCCACGATGAAAACCCCTCCTTCATTACTTTTTGCATGCTCATATTGCTTTAAATAATATCTCCGCTCCAATCTGAAAATATAAGGATAAAGAGCACGACAGCCACCATCAAAGAGATGAATTGTCTGCGTACACCTGGTGTGAGCTTATCCTTATGTCTCAGATAATAGAGCGACGCCATGCCATAGCCTAACACAGTCAAAATGAGAGCAGGCTGAGAAACTGCTTTGTAGTAAAGGAGCCAATGTGCAGTCAGCCATGTCAAACATGCAGCAAAAAATGCCCAGACGTAGGCACTCGCTCGAGCCATCGCCTCATCAAAAGCTGCTAGAAAATGTCTCGCACATAAGTAGGTGACGCCCCAGACTGCAAATGTAAGTGCTGTCTCACTTGCTTCATTCCAGATGAGAAACAGCGCAATAAGCGTCATAGTTTGAGCAATCATCGCTTGCATACCTATCCAGAGCTCACTAGATTTCGGTTTTACAAACAACAACCACGCCGTGTACGAAACCACCCAGACAATCTGTAATATTTGCGTACTTGCGATGGACATAAACACGACGGTAGATAATCCAACAAATATATCTACTGCGTTGGACCTTATATTGGCCGGCCAATGTCTCATTTTCACAGCGAGCATACGCCATTTACTAAGCAATACGATAGCGAACGCAAATGCAACAAACTCAAGTCGAACTAAGACGTAAAGCAACACAGGCAATACGGCAATAATTATAAAATGGAGAAAATGCGAAAATCTCCCTGATGTTCTAGTTGGACGACGCTTGAGCTGTAGCTTCATTACTACCAAGTATTATAACAAAGTCTGCAGTCTCAGCCGTAGGTAATCCCGCAATAGCTGTGGCTTCTTTGGTTATCCCGAATCGTTTTTCAAGATAACTTGCAGTGAATGGTTTTGTGCCACCGGTCAAATCTATAAGACGCGTTTGGATGTAGTCACTGGTAGGAGCATTGTCTATCTGCACTATGTTATACCCATATGATTTTAATTCTTTCTCGCGGTAGCTCGCAAGACCGGGCGTTTCAGAACCATTGAGAATAACTACACGAGCGTTTTCATTTTTCAAGAAAGCATCTTTTAGTGTGTTTCTAATATATGAATGAATTTCTTCGTATTGATTCTGCCCCGCGATTGGTAGCACAACGGATTGGTTATCAATGAAATCCGTCGTCACGAGAAGGTGTTCTGGGTCAGCTAAGCTGACTGAGACAAATTTATCATGAGTTATCTGTTTGCCTATTTCATAAAGTCTCGATAACTCACTTAATCCGGAGAAGTCAGTCCTTACATTATTACCAAGCGTATTTATGAGCTCAACGATTTTGACGGGATTCGAAAAAGTTCCCAACGTAAGGACTTTTTGTTGCAGGGCAAAAATAACTTCTTTCTGACGTTCACTACGATCAAAATCACCTCGTGCACTCCCATGACGCGACCGCGCATACATGAGCGCACGATTCCCGTCGAACGCTTGCATACCCACATCCGCAATGAGCGGATTACCACCATTCATCCAGGCCATCGTTTGATCATATAGTTGCTCTTTTACATCAATAGTAATGCCACCCACCGTGTCTATCGCCTCTTTAAAAGCGGTGAAATCGACCATCACGTAGTAATGCACAGGGACACCCAATACTTCACTCACCTTTTGCTTGAGTGCACTCAAGCCCGCATCTTCTGCAGCTTTAGCTTCTGCATCATTCTGCTGCGAAGACTGAGACAATCGGGCTTGCTTTGCATTTGAGTAAATTGCATTAATTTTTGTTGAATACCCATTTGCGTCTTGCACATATAAATCTCTTGGCACGCTTACCATTGCCGCTTCATTCTGGACTGGGTCAATGCTTGCCAACAACAGCGTATCTGTTAAATCTGGTGCTTCATGACCTGGACCCCCTTTACCTGCCAAAAGAATATTAACCCTGCCATCCCCCTCGCCATTCAGTTGAGAAGGGGTAACATTTTTTCCAAGAGCTGCAGCGCCGTCCCCTGAACCATTAAATATTTGGCGCTGCTTTAAGAACACGTACCCGAATATCGAAGATAGACCAAGCAGCAACACAAAGAAAAACACTGCGAATCCTCGAGCTATCCTTTTGCCTACACTCCTTTTTGGTTTCTGATTTTTTGCTTTGCGCAAACCGAACCAACGTCGCTTTGCAGATTTAGGTAATTCTTCATCGAGACGTAAATCTAAATTTTGATCTGCTGAAACTTGCTTAGAAAAATCCGTCTTATTTGAATGGAACGCTTCTTGGCTCGTTTTTATGTCTTTGCTTAAAAACTCACTCTGGACCGGTCTTTGAGTGCGGGCAGATTCAAATTGTGCGGGACTGTAATTTTGACGAAACCGCACTCGTAAATTATCACTTGTGGGCTGTCTCGGATTAATAAAACCATCGGTATTAGACTGCTTAGGTTTTGGCTTATTTTGAAATCGAAATTCTGACATAGGTTCAAGATACTATTATACAACGCTAAACTGCTACTGGTAAATGTTCACTTTTTTAAAGATAAGTACCCCTCAAATATGGTATAGTGCTTGTGATATGCCACCAAACCAACATTTTGATCCAGACAAGCCACTTTTCCAGGAAGAAGAAATGAATCCGAAGCTGGCACTAGCTAAAAAGATTTTCCATAGCTTAACTGGAACACTTGGACTCGTCATTGCAGCTCCTTTGCTTGCTCTATTTTTAACCGCACATGTTTTTCAACCATACGAAGTAGATGGCCAAAGCATGGAAACAACACTTCACAACACAGACAGACTTATTGTTTTCAAATTACCAAAAACTTGGGCAAATATCACGAGTGGAGATTATCGACCTACCCGATGGGACGTCATAGTCTTTGATAGGCCAAAGAGATTAAACACACCTGAGTCTACAGAGCATTTGATAAAAAGGGTTATTGCTCTGCCTGGCGAGCGCGTCACCGTTAATGACGGTAAGGTAACCGTATATAATAAAGACAATCCTGAAGGTTTCGATCCTGACAAAGACCAAGAATACGCGAACGATATTGTTACTACTCCAGGACGAAACGTTGATTATACCGTTGGCAAGGATGAAGTATTTGTACTAGGTGACAATCGGACTAATTCTACAGACTCCCGAATATTCGGCCCCATTGATGTCGATACGATCGTTGGTCAGGCAGTCGCTCGCTTCTTGCCAGTCAATGCTATGAAGAAACTTTGACCCCAACTCGACTTTACTCATTTAAGCAAAGTTCCGATACCTTTCGGTAAAATATTTTACGACTCTGCCTCAAATGCTTTTATTATGGTATCGAGCTCATTCTGCGTTTTATAGTCCACTATAATTTGACCACCCGTCTTTTTCTGTCTATGTGCGATCTTTAACCCAGATTTTTTAAGCTTAGTGAGCCTATTGACCAAAAGTGTATCTGTACTATTATTTTTTTGTTCTCTCTGCTTTTTCCAGTTCTGAACCCACTGCTCTGCTTCACGTACTGAATACTTTTTTTGTTCAATTTCATTAAGTAGTTGCTCTTGAGCTTGTTCATCCGCTTTTAGGGCGAGCAGTGCTCGTGCGTGCCCTTCGCTTATCCTGCCGTCAGACAGCGCTTCTATGCCCCGCTTTGTTAACTGCAATAAGCGCACGGTATTACTAATAGTTGTTTCAGCCTTACCTAATTTTTTAGCGATATCTTTTGGCGTAAGACTAAACTGATCACGCAGTCGTACTATCGACAAAGCTTGTTCAAGCGGACTTAGATCGACACGCTGTACGTTTTCTACTAATGCAATTTCGAGTTCTTCAAGTTCTTGATGGTTGCGTACGATAACTGGTAGTTTCGCA
>DAOLHH010000002.1:0-47882 GCA_035329185.1 Candidatus Saccharimonadota bacterium
TAGCAAATGTATACAAAAATACTATATCTAGCGTAGCGGGTGAGTGCTACACTACTAAAGCTTAGAGGTACAAAAACCAAAAAGCATTAATAGTTACAGAACCGAAAGTAAGGTGTAATTCCTTCGCTGTGCCGCAACGGTTAAAGCCCGAAAGGTCAAAATTTCCCGAGCAGGAAGATGCACGTATAAAATATAGTTTTTTACGCCCTCTTTTTCGACTCAGGAAAAGAGGGTATTTCATTTGTGGAAACTGCAGTTTTAGAACGTGAAGTTGATGTATCGAAAGAGCGGTATGCTCAATCATTGACGAGTATAAGGCAACTTGGCTACCTCGCAATGGAGGGCTACGAGCTAGTCCCCCCTGATGCAGAAATCGCCGGTGTATCTGAGCGGGTCTGGAATGACTTTATAACTGCTGTTGAAGAAAATATTGCGACCGATCCTGAATATGGAGAAAAGCTTGTTTTTAATAAGTTGGTCCCACGGGAAATAGTCGACGGTCATGTCGTTGACGAAAAAGGAAATCGCGCAGTTGATATGGTAAGGAATGGCGCCCGACTATCAGAACTTCTATCGAAAGATGATGAAGAGATGAAGGTGCAAGCATATCGAGATCAAGGTGACGTGCTCATTGCAGAACGAGTTGACGAGCTTAAGGTGGGCGAACTACTTTGGGCTGTTAGTATGGACCCTAAAAAAGCCATACGAAGCAACAGGGCATATTGGGAAGATAAGATGCACTACCGCGAAGGAATGGCTGTCATTCAGGTCTATTTTCGCTCAAGTAGCGACAAAATGATGACGGGAGCGTATGCGGTAAAGAAGAGCGACATAAAGGCGATGACCCAAATCTATAATGAGCATGGAAGAACAATCGTCGAGCCATTAGAGGATGCCGACTGGATACGGAACTTCTTCGTGAAAGAAGCGGATTTGCAAGAAGCGAAAACGATCGCGCACAAAGTTCGTGCTCGACATAACGAGCTTATCGGTAACCATGAAAAAGAGTATTCAGTCACTGATTTCTTATCTCGCCATCATCATACGGTTCAAGAGTATTTCGATACGTATACACCCAAGCTTGCTTTGGCGATTGCTTCGGGTAGAAATAACGAGCTCATGAAAGATTTGGCATCAAATCTTTCATATGTAACTTCGTTAAATCAACAAACACTACAAAGGCTTCAAAAAGTAGCCTCAAATCATGAATTTAGTCATGACGATGGCCGTTTAATGGAAGAGATGATCCGTTATGCGCTTGTGGAAGAGCTTCGAAAGTCCTTGCCGGCATATCTATCTGAACAAACTCGTTCGCTTTCAGAAACACCTCAGTTAAACGAATCTATCTCTCCTTATCAAGTCGTCCTTGCAGGGGTGTATGCTCGTCAACAAATGCAAGGTGATATGATTCATCGACGTCTTGCACAGAATATTGAAAGAGGCATGCAAGCCGGTAGAACATACGGCGGTTGTAGTGGCGCCGGAGCAGGCAAGCAGTTACGAGATGGTCGCGAGGAAGATATATTTCTAGGAGGGCTTCAGGATGTGTTTGGTGGTCACCTATCCAAAAACAATCAAGAAGAAAGTGGCGAGCAAGACGAGTTTGGCCCGCTTGTATTTGAATGTAGCGAAGGCCATAGAAATGAGCGCAAAAAGGGTGAGCTTCTTACTGAATGTCAGAATAAACACTGTAAAAAAGGCTCCGTTGGCTGTGGTGAGCCAATGCCAGTAACAGAAAAGGTTAAAAAGCAATCAAAACCTGCTACGATGAATCTGTCTAAAAAGGATAAGAAGTATGGACCAGTCACTCGAGCCGTCGCAGCCTGAAGTAGACGAAACAAACACCTGCAGTGCAGACTATTTTTGTGAGCTTTGTGGTCATTATCCACTTATCCCTGTGCATGGGCATTTTGAGTGCCCACAGTGCCACTACAAAACAAAGTGTTGTGAGGGAATGGCCCTCGATGTCTGATTTTGAAGATTCATGGAACGTTCGAAAAAATTCCCTCGTGGTATTCGCAGGAGTTTTTGACCCTGTGCATAATGGCCATCTGTCGGCTGCTCAAGGTGCGCTTCACTACGGCGATAAGGTCTTATTCATGCCTGAGCGCGTTCCCCAGCATAAACATGGAACGGCAGATTATGACAAAAGACTAAACATGTTAAAAAAAGCGATAGCATCAAACCCAGATTTTGCTGTCGTTGATTATCCGGAAGACCATCACTGGGTAGTCGAAACATTTCAATGGCTTAAAGCACAGTACCCTGATAAGAAGTTTGTGTGGCTAGTAGGAAGTGATGTCGCCCCACTCATGATTGAATGGCCAGGTGTTGAGCAGCTCGAAAGCCTTGGTGTAAGGAGTGTTCTCGTGATGAAGCGTGAAGGTAATGATACGGACCGCTTCGAAACGATCGGGGGCGTGCCAGCTCGCCACTTATATCGACCGATAGGTAAAGACGAAAAAATCAGCTCGACTACGATAAGAGAAAATGTCGAAAAGCATAAAAAGCATCTTTCCAAAGAAGTGTATGCGTATATTGTAGAGAACAAACTCTATTCGTTTGATGTTTCAACGTCGAAGTGACTTCGAATATATGCAATATGCTTGTCATGAAACTTCTTGTATTCAACTTTTTTGTATTTGTTTTTCTTAATGAAAGCGCTAATTTTCTCGCTTCCAATGTAGTGAGGTAGCATGACGTAACTGGCCCCGAGCGTATACAATTCTGCTGCCTCAGTGATATTTTCAGCATGACAAATGACGACGCAAGATGGGTTTTCGCGGTTCATGAGCTGAAGGATATATGCATTAGTTGAAAAATCCGTAATCGAGACGATGATCATTTTTAACTTAGAAATATCTAGTTCTTCAAGGAGTTCGGCGTCATTAACGTCACCATAGAGGAAGTCAATATTCTGACGTGTTAGGATGTCTATAACATCAGGGTCATAATCGATGACTAGCATGCGACTGTGCATGGTTTGGAATGTTTTAACGAATTCACTTCCGCCCTTTTTATAACCAAACACGATGGTTTCGTAGGCTCGCTTCTGGGCATGTTCACTTCTAACTTTGCGTCGCTCAAACAGAGTGAGATAAGTTTGCAATGTCGTGTATATACCATCCGAGTAGATAATCATGTAGGAAGAAATCGCAATCGTTATCAATGCAACGAGGGTCATCAGAGAAACGGTGCTCTCTGAAATTTGCTGGTTATCGGCTCCAAGTAAGATAAATATCAATGAAAACTCACTAATCTGAGTCATCGAAATCCCGGCTTTAAAGCTCGTTTTTTTCGTATACCCCAATAGACCGAGAATCGTCA
This sequence comes from Candidatus Saccharimonadota bacterium, assembly GCA_035329185.1. Lineage (GTDB taxonomy): Bacteria > Patescibacteriota > Saccharimonadia > Saccharimonadales > SZUA-47 > JAGQMY01. The sequence continues at coordinate 3,328 of DAOLHH010000002.1, forward strand.
TGACTATAATCGGGTTACCTACTAACACGAGGACAGAAAGAATGATTGCCTGTCCGATTACAGAGCTCACTGCCGATAAATCAAGCGAGGCGCCAAGTACGATAAAGAAAATAACGACAAAGAAATCACGGAGGGGGCGTAGTTTTGATGCAACATCTTGAGCATAATGCATACCAGCGAGGCTAACCCCAGCGGCAAGTGCGCCAATTTCCAGCGAGAAACCTGCTGCTTTGAAGATTGAACCTACTCCAAAACCCCAAGAAAGGGTAAATAGGAAAAGCATTTCTTGTGATTTTGATAAAAAGTGAGACATAGGTTTTATGACGTATCGACTTGCCAACCATAAACAACCGATGAGCACTAAGGCTTTCCAGAGCAGGGTAATGAAATCGGACATCTCAAGACTTCCGCTAGAAGAGGCCGATGCAACGACGAGAGCAATCGTCGCAAGTACATCTTGAATTAACAAAAATCCTATCGTAATTTTCCCGTAAAGTTTGTTCTGTTCTTTTTTATCGTTGAGTAACTTAAGCACAATGATGGTACTGCTAAATGACATTGCAGCCGCGATATAGAGGCTACTTGTCATGTCAAAACTCAAACCACGAACAATGAGGAAAGCGACACTTGAAGTGGTGAGCACTTGAGCGAGTCCAGCTATGAGCGCAGTTTTTCCAACTTCTTTTACTGCTTTATAGTTCAAGCCTAGTCCGACTATGAATAAAAGAAGCGCTATACCAAATGTACTGAACGATTCGATAATTTCGGGTTCTTTTAGCATATTAAACACAGCAGGCCCAATAAGTATTCCGGTTACAATGTAAGCGATAATAATAGGTTGTTTGAATAGTCTTAAAACAAGCGCAACAAGTGCAGCGATGCCAAGAACGATGCTTAGTTCGGTGAAGAGATCATGCGACATGTTTATTTTCCCTACTAACAGATACAAGTGTACGAGAGTCATTGTTAAAACACAAGCGCTATTGACGCGGATTATATTGTTACGTTACTATAAAAGTACTTCTGTAAGTTGAGAGCATCCGTGTGTGCGAGCCGGATGTGCTTTACGGAAAGACAAAAACTATAATAAAAGAAAATGCGAGAGAAAGGCTGTTGTTCGCAACATGTCAGTGCAAATAGTAGTCGCACCGTCCCAGCTTGAGCGGATAGTTGTCACCGTACGACGTCCAAAATGGCAAGAATTTATCGCGTATTAGGGTAACGTGATGTAGTGAGTTTTGGGCGCAACAAAAAACACGTCAGAGTGAGGCTCGACGTGTTTTTCTTAGTTTTACTCCTCGGTCTGAGAGGTGTCAGTACTTGTTTCTTGTTTATTTGAATCGTCTGTAGGTTGCTCGGCTTGAGTATCGGTACTTTCGCTAGTAGCGGTATCTTCGCTCTTTATACCGAGTGCTTCATCAATTAATTTTGAAAGCTCTTCAACTGAATCAATTGTTGTGGAGTCTTCGATTTTTTTACCATTTAAGATAAAAGTAGGGGTGGAGTCGACCTTGTATGAATTTTTTCCTTCAGTCGTGTCAGCATTAATGGTTCCGACCGTACTACTTGCCAGTACATCTGCTCGGAATTGATCCATGTTAAGTCCAATTTCTTGCGCGTATTGCTCAAAAATCTTAATGGCATTTTCGGTACTTAATCCTACGGGATCTCGGCTTGAGGGGCCGTTCCAATCTTCTTGCTTGCCATAAAGATAATCATACATCTCCCAGAATTTTCCTTGTCGTCCCGCTGCTTCAGCCGCTCGATGTGCAGCAGTCGCATTTTGATGCGATTGGACAAGCGGGAAGTGTTTATACTGAAATGAAATCTGGTTTTTATATTTTTCTTTAACTTGGCTAATGATTGGATAGAAAAAACCACACGCAGGGCACTCAAAATCACCAAATTCTATAAGTTTTACCGATGCATCTGCCTTACCGTAAACATAGTTTGATGGTTGACCAGATGATTCTTTGTCTTTGCCGAATAGCACCGCTCCACCTATAATTGCGACGACCGCCAACACGGCGATAATAATTTGCTTCATACAACACTCCTTATTCTTATTTATTTTAACGTAGGAGTCTTGTACTTACCTAATAAACGCGTCACAATAACTGTATGCAGACGCTATTCATATGTTTTCTTCTCGTGATTGCTGTAGTCAGTGTTTCGGTGCGTACCGGGTTACTTACCCTTAACCATTACCGGCTAAAGCAACTCGCTAAAGCGGGTGATAGACAAGCAAAGAATGTGTATCCACTGCATGCATTGCGCTATGAGCTCTATGTAGCCATGACCGTGCTCTATCTAGCAAGTGTAGCCACGCTCACTTTATTGTTTCGGATGGAGCTTGGAAGTATTCTCGCGGTCTGTATTGTCACGCTACTACTTGTAATTGTTGCCGAACTTTTACCGCTACTATATTTACGAAATAAGTCGATCCTTTTGCTATCTGTCTTGTCGCCGGCGCTTCGGAAGCTTGCCGGCCTTGTTGCACCGGTAACCAGACGAGTTGCACGTGTGATTGCTTCTGTTTTAGAGCGACAAGATAACGTACTCTATACGCGAGAACAACTAATTGCACTGTTTGAAAATTCCCAAAAACATCATGAAAGTGATGTTTCTAAAGACGAATTACGAATGCTTCAAGGAGTTATGGAATTCGGTGACAAATTGATACGTGATGTTATGACGCCGAGGCGTATGGTAAAACTTGTATCTCAAGATGCCGAAGTGGGCCCCTTATTTATGGATGAATTACATAAGTCAGGGCACTCACGATTTCCAGTAACAGTAGATAATAATCATCTGAATTTTGTTGGAACGCTCTACATGCGAGATCTTATCGGCCAAAAATCGTTGAAGAAAGTGCAGGATTTGATGAGTGAAGACGTTCGGTACGTACACGAAGAAGAAACGCTTGATCACGCACTTCGTGCTTTTTTGAAAACTCGTCACCACTTGTTTATCGTTGTTAATAACTTTGAGGAATTTGTCGGGGTACTTAGCATAGAAGATGTGCTGGAAGAAATTATTGGCACAGAGATTGTTGATGAATTCGATGCTCATGATGATTTGCGAGCGGTAGCAGCTGGCATAGCAAACAAAGAGCGTGTGCGTCGAGAAAAAGACTCAAATAAGTAAATGATGGTATAATATCTTTAACATGAAAAATACCAGTTTCTCTAATAGGAATTAGCGGCCTGCACCGTTTGCCAATAGCGGGCAGTCGGAGCATGGGCCGTACGAAGCTTTTAACTATTTTTTAAAGTGAGAAAAGAGACTGTAATGAACAGAACATATGCTACCGACACGCCTAAACTAAGGGGAGAAAAAGTACGTGTCAAAGGCTGGGTACACTCAAGACGTGACCATGGCGGGCTTATATTTATTGACCTGCGTGACCATACTGGGATTGTCCAACTGACCATTAACGCAGAAAGTATAGGATTTAAAAATGCTGAGTCATTACGCGACGAGTATGTGATTGATGCGACAGGAAATGTCGCAGAGCGTGCTAAGGAACTTGTAAACCCTAACATTGCAACAGGTGAAATCGAAATAATGGTCGAAGAGCTCGCCATTTTGAACAAATCAGAGCCACTTCCAATTCTTGTAAATTCAACGCAACATATTAGTGAAGATAATCGATTGAAATACCGCTATCTTGATCTTCGACGTGAAAAAATGCAGTATATGTTGAAAAAACGCGCCGAGCTGTATGCTTGGATGCGTCGCTATATGGACGCGCACGAATTTACTGAAGTAACGACACCAATTCTTGCTAATTCAAGCCCTGAAGGAGCTCGGGATTTCTTGATTCCTGCTCGTCTACATCCGGGAAAATTTTATGCACTCCCACAAGCACCACAACAATTTAAACAACTTCTTATGGTTGGCGGTATGCATCGCTACTATCAAATAGCAGGTTGCTTCCGAGACGAAGACCCACGGGCAGATCGTTGTTATGGTGAGTTTTACCAACTTGATATGGAAATGTCTTTCGTTGATGATGGAGAAGAAGTTCGAACGACTATCGAGCCACTCATAATTGATCTTGTGAAGAATTTTGCCGGCAAAACGCTCCTCTTTGATGCGGTGCCACGAATTCCATATCTTGAGGCGATGGAGCGATTTGGGAGTGATAAGCCAGATTTACGGTTTGGCATGGAGCTGATTGATCTGACTGAAACGCTAAAAGACTGCGGGTTTGGTGTGTTTACGAATGCCATCAAGGCTGGTGGTGCCGTCAAGGCTATTGCAGTTCCAAAACAGTTCAGTCGTTCAGAAATAGACATATTGACTGAACTCGTAAAACGAGATGGAGCAGGGGGCCTCCCATACATGACCGTTGAATCCGGTGTGGCAACATCATCAATTGCGAAATTCTTCAATAGTGATGAATTGACTGCAATTGTCGCACAGACGGGAGCGAAAGATGGTGACACTATTTTCTTTGGATCGGACGTGAGAGCTAAGGTCAACAAAGTACTGGGCGGGTTGAGGAGCCATTTAGGTGGTGAACTGGGCATGAAAGATTCAAATGTCGTCGCGTTGGCTTGGATTGTTGATTTTCCTTTTTACGAGTGGGATGACAAAGCCAATAAACTTGATTTTGGGCACAACCCATTCTCGATGCCAAAAGGCGGACTTGATGCATTAAACGACGATGATAAACTTGCAATTCTCGCCGATCAATATGATATGGTCATGAACGGTTACGAAATTTGTTCCGGTGGAGTACGAAACCATAACCCGGAAGTGCTCTACAAGGTATTTGGCGTCCTTGGGTTTGATGCAGATTATGTTGAACAAAAGTTTGGCGGTATGCTCAATGCATTTAAATTTGGTGCACCACCACACGCAGGATGTGCATTCGGTATAGACCGTATGTTTATGGAACTCATGAGTGAGGAAAACATACGTGAAGTTGTGGCATTCCCGAAGAATGGATCTGGCATGGATGTGATGATGAACTCGCCAAGCCCAATTGATGATGCGCAACTAAGAGAATTGTCAATACAAGTAAAACTGCCTAGTTAACTTCTCAGCTAAAAGTCAGATGGGAAGCGGTATACTATAAGTAGTTGGTCTTGGTCAGCAATAAGATTAACTGAATACTAATCGAACGGGAGCTCGATATCCGCGAAGAAGCCACCGCGCATCTTCCATGAGAGCACCCACCTGTGTTTTGCAGGTTTAATCTCGCTGGCCATGTGCCAACTTTTTATATGTATTTATTCATCAACATTTTATTCAAATTTACCCTGCTTAAACCGGTGATATAATAAGCTTAAGCATGAATGATGATGAAAATAATTTTCAGATTGGCTCTCAGACGCCCCCGCCAAATGAAGGGGTCGTGCCCCGTCCAATAGACGCAGAGGTCGACGAGATTATAGTTGAAGAAGCGGATAAGTTAATGCGTGCCGAGGATCGGGCACGTGAGTTGCAATTTGCACCACCAAAGCGCAAACGAAGCTTGAAAGTGTGGCTAGGAGCTATTTGGACAGTCTGGTGGACTAATACAAGACTTCGAAATACAACACTCATAGGAATCTTTTTATTGATTCTTGTAGCCGTTTTTGTTCCATACACGCGCTATGGGATACTCAACTCTGCTGGTGTGCGCGTCAGTGCCAGTACCGTTGTAGTAGATTCACAAAGCGGTAGACCACTAAAAAATATACCGGTCACTCTACAGGGCAAACAGCAACGGACTAATGATGATGGCTATGCTCATTTTGATGGGCTTAAACTTGGTTCAAGCCAACTTAAAATAGAAAAAAAAGGATTCGCACCGTATGAAAAGTCCATAACACTTGGGTGGGGGAGTAATCCATTAGATAATCAACGTATTCTCGCTACTGGCGCACGGTTTACTTTTACGCTAAAAGATTGGTTGAGCCAGTCAATTATCAAGGAGGGTGAAGCTTCAAGTGGTGAAGATGTAGGACAAGCTGATGATGAAGGTACAATTGAGCTCGTCGTCGGTGAAGTAGATGATGATGCTGACGTGATGATTACGCGTGAAGGGTATCGATCAGAATTGCGAAAACTCGGAAGTTTAAATGCTGACAATGAAGATATATTGATGGTCCCCGATAAAAAACACGCCTTTGTGAGCAATAGAAATGGTCAATATGACCTTTATGCAATCGACGCAGATGGACAGCAGGAAAAACTACTTTTAGAAGCAACTGGAAAAGAACGTGAAATTCCATATGTTGTCCCACACCCGACGAGGGATGTCATTGCTTATTTAAGCTCACGAGATGGAGATACAAACACAGAAAAGTTTATTCTCGATGGGCTTTTTATCGTTACGACTAACGGCTCAGAAGTCTATAAAGTGACCCGATCTGAACAAATCCAAGTCGTCGGTTGGTCGGGAAATAAACTTATCTTTGTGTCCGTGATCGAAGGGGTGAGTGCAGGAAACTCACAACGCAGTAAGTTAACAAGTTATGATTTAGACACACGTAGTCGTACTGACCTTGCTACTTCTAACTATTTTAACGATGTGAAACTTATTGGAGATAAAGTTTATTATGCTGTTTCAAGCTATGCTGTACCTCGCGATCAAGCAAAATTATTTTCCATCAATGTTGATGGGTCAGATAAACGCACACTTCTCAGCGATCAAGTCTGGTCCATTGTAAGAGAAGATTACGCGACAACGCTATTTGATACTGAAAAAAGTGAATGGTATGAACAATCTAACGGAGGAGATCTCCAAAAACTCGACGCTCAACCGGCACAGCACGTACCACGCATATTCACAACTAATCGGACGAATACTTATGCATCATGGATTGATGTTCGAGACGGAAAAGGCGTCTTGCTATCACATGAAATTGAGAAAAATGTCGACACGGTAGTAGTGACCGAATCAGGCATTACTGATCCCGCATATTGGATAAGTGAATGGCAAATTATTTATAGAGTTAATACTTCGCAAGAAACTGCGGATTACGTCGTCGATATACGAGGCGGAGAACCCAGAAAAATCGTCGATGTTATTGGTAATCGTTCCCGTTATTTTTACTAGAAATTTAGTATCATAACCGTATGACTAATCATCGCTTTTTGGTAATGCTCTTTCATTTTTATGGAGCAAGCGCGCGGATACTTCCATGGCGGCTCCCCGAAAAGGACGGTACATTTAACCCATACAAAATTATGTTGTCAGAGTTGATGCTACAACAAACTCAAGTTGAACGAGTTATACCAAAATACGAAGCTTTTATCAGCCGTTTTCCTACGATTGAGTCGCTCGCACAATCACAGCTTTCCGAAGTGGTTTCGTTATGGCAGGGGCTTGGTTATAATCGACGTGCAAAGTACATCCACGAGAATGCGCAATTGTTATCCAATAAACCATTTCCGCGCACCATTGAAGAACTTACCAAGCTGAAAGGTGTAGGTTCAAATACAGCAGCGGCAATTTTGACGTATAGTTTCGACGAAAAACATGTTTTTATAGAGACAAATCTGAGGACGGTGCTTATAGAATCATTTTTTGCCGGTGAAAAGGATCAAGTATCAGACGCATTACTTGAAAGGAAACTTCAGGAAATCCTGAATCGGTATAACGGTTCTATGCGTGATTTTTACTGGGCAATAATGGATTATGGATCGATGTTAAAACGTCAAGGCAATATAGCTCATAGAAAAAGTAAATCATATAAAAAACAAGCGTTGTTTAGCGGTTCGGTACGTCAATTACGTGGTGAAATAGTGCGAAGAGCGATAAAAGGTGAATCGATGCATATTTTAAAAAGCGATATTGAAGACTCACGAATCGATGCAGTCATAGAGAAACTTATTGCCGAGAAAATTATCGTCGTCCATAACGGAAAACTACAAATATTTTAGGCTCAACAGAAATGGTTATGGTACAATAACCTTAAGTAAAGTGGGGAATCTTTATGGGTAAAAGAATAAAAACCCTGATACTCGCATTGAGTTTATTTATTGCGAACATCATGGTATTGCCTGTCGCGGCAGTTGACACAACTGACCAAACAACAACAAACGATGAGTCAATGCAAACGACTGCAGTGCCTGAGTCTACCGAAACAACTGCAACACAAGCTGAAGATTCACAAGAAACGACACCCGTCGACAAGTCTGCGGGACGTGATGAAAGGCTAAAAGTATACAAGGAAAAAATCGCAGAGAAGCTAACGGCGTTTAAAGAAAGAAAAATAAAAAACGGTTGTAGCACAATCAAAGGCAAAATAACATCGCTTCGAACACGAATTACCACGGTAGTAGCTAACCGAAAAAAAGCCTATAAAGAAATTGGCGAAAAGCTAGATGTATTAATTGAAAAATTAAAAGCTGCGGGTGCAGATACGACCAAAATAGAGACTATTAGAGAAGATATACGTGGTGACCTCGCGACGCTCGAGGAAAGTATGAATAGTTACGATACAGTGCTCGCAGATTTAGAAGTGATGGATTGCGAAGCAGATCCAGCTACCTTCAAGTCAGCGGTACTTTCTGCGCGTGAAATGCAGAAAGTACTACGCGAACAAGCTCAAGCATTCCGCGCATTTGCCACTGGGGAACTCAAGACAGCTCTCCAAGAAATAAGAGATCAACTTAAGAGTTCTACAGAACAGACTGACACTACAGGAGCGAATGAATAATGGACGAACAGCAAAGTACTAACGACTCTCAAGAAAAAGAATCATCTAAGCCAGTTTCCATACCGATTGTAAATGATATAACACCGCCTCCTGCGCCTACTAAGAAAATATCCATAGAAGATACTGCGCCAGATGATAATTCAAGTGAACCAGATGAGGTTGAATCGACGAATCCAGAAGCTGAGGCAAGTGAACCTGAAGTAGCCTCCAGTGAAGAGGAAAAATCCGAAATAACGCCAGAAGAAGAACCATCTATGGCTGAAGTTCAAGATGTTGAGCCCGCACCAGAGGTTGATGAAGAGGCTTCGATCGATACAGATGCTGGGAGCGAAGAGGTTCAAGCAAATGCTGAGCCTGTATCCGAGGAAGATCAGGCGCAATCTGTATCACCAGTTGATGTAACCCCGGCACAATTTCCAGTGTCGAGCACCACAGGAGAAGAGGCACAGACGGCTACAATTGGCGTGTCGGCATCTCAAATGAATAAACCACCACATCGTAATAATCGAAAACTTGCTGCCATCGTTACCATTATTGTTGCGGTACTACTTGCAGGTACGGCTGTCTATGTTTATCTCGGAGCGCAAAGTAACACTAAAAAAGAAACAACAAATACGTCAGAACAAACTGGTGAGACTCAAGAACCTGTGACGCCAGCGACTGCATCAGATGTTGACCAAGCAAATAGCGAAGTAGAAGCAGCTATTAATGCACTTGATGAGTCAGCTGACTTTGCAGAATCAGATTTAAGCGACGCGACGCTTGGTCTTTAAAAAAACTGACCAATCACTTTTTCTTTTGTTGGCTTGATAGTAAAGATGGAGTAATCGCTAGGTCGATACCCTCTTTATCGAACGCGTTCTTTAATTTCCGGTAAAAGATACTTTTTATTTCTAGTTGTTTACCGCCCGTTGTTTTACCGAGAACTTTGACAGTTATCGCGCTTCCAGTGAAATCTGAAACGCGGCTAAACTGAGGCGCTTCAATTATTTCATCTGCAAGTTCTGGGTCTTCGGCGACTGCTTTACCTACGAGATCTATCACAGACTCAAGTTTTTTGAGATTAGTTTTTGGGTCTACGGCGATATCTAAGTTTATTTGCCCAAATCCCATTGAACGATTAGTGCTTACAACGATTGCGCCATTCGGGACATGATGGACAGCGCCATTCAAATCACGCAAAACAGTAGTTCGTATTGTCACGTCTTCAACAGTTCCAGATACACCTTCTAGCTCGACAAAATCACCAACTCGGTATTGATTTTCAAGAATAATAAAGATTCCAGATACGAGATCGTTAATTAGTTTTTGAGCGCCAAAACCTAATGCGACTCCTAGGACGCCTGCGCTTGCCAGAAATGGTGCTGTGTTGACGCCGAGAATATTGATAATGGATATTCCACCGGTCACCCATATTACGAATCTGATAAGCGCTGATCCCAACCCAGACAGTGTCTTAACACGCTTTTCCCGGTCATTTTTCGTTGGGTATAAATCTCGTCGTATAATGCGTTTTAATAACCGTGACAAAAGCCCGTGAGCTAGTCTACTCAATATCCAGCAAAATAGAAGAATGATACATATGTGCAATAAGGCCTGATAATTGCGCGTGAACCATTCATCGGCATCTTGGCGCGATAGTGTATCGGCGACTAACGTAAGCAGTATCATGTAGCTAGTATAGCAATGAACCATATATACTACATATCAAGGAGTAAAAAAACTTTTATGACATTTGACGAATATCAGAAGCGCGCTATATCAACAGATGTGTTCGGAGGAACGCCACAGCCGATTACCAGCATGGCGTTTATGGCAAAGCTTCTAGGACTTGTGGGAGAAGCTGGTGAGGTCGCAGATAAGTTTAAGAAAATATACCGCGATGATAATGGAATTATGTCGGATGAGAAGCTACAGATGATGGAAAAAGAAATCGGGGATGTACTGTGGTATGTCAGCGTTGTATCAAGTTATTTAGGCTTAGATCTTGATACCGTCGCATCGAATAATCTTGCAAAGCTTCAAGACCGCAAAGAACGAGATGTGCTACGTGGCACAGGAGATAACCGATGAAATTTAATGACATTTATGAGTCGGCTCGACCTTATATCGCTTGCTTTGTAATCCTTCGCAACAAAGAAGGTAAGATAGCGATGCTTCGGCGTAAAAATACCGGTTGGATGGATGGATATTATGGTCTTCCTGCAGGCAAGGTCGAATACGGAGAAACGTACTTGCAGGCATCAATAAGGGAAGTAGCAGAGGAGGTAGGTGTAACCGTTTCTGCATCTTCTCTTTCGCTCGCTCAAATTGTTCACCGCCACGGAATCGAAGGTAAGGGATTTATGGACTGGGTAGATGTGTATTTTGAAGCAAGTGACTGGCAGGGAGATCCGTATGTCGCAGAGCCCGAAAAAGCCTCCGCTTTTGGCTGGATAGATTGTGAAGTGGAAGGTGAACAAATTGTTCCAGCGCAGTTGAATGCGCTTGAATCAATAAGTAGGGGAGAACGCTATAGCGAATTTGGTTGGGATGCTTGAAAATTCAATCGAAGCCACTCATCAAGACTACCTGCGCCGCCCGCTGAAAAGCAAAGTACGAGCTGGCCATTGGTTCGGTGTTTTTCAATCTGTTCTTTGAGTAGACTCCCGAGTGTCGTTGCGTGTACATCTAGAGGCTCTATAATAAGTAACCGTAATTTTTCTGGTGTAAGTAACTCAAGTGAAGTATCTTCTCGTGCTAAATAACTGGGAACAATGTAGAGTTCCTGAACTCCGGCAAAGAGCGTGGGTAGTTTATCTTTTATAAAATGTTGTCTTGTGTTGTGTAGTCCCTCGTATACGACCACAACTCTATCTTTAGCGACTTCATGTGCTAACTGTAGGGCTCCTTCAATTTTTTCCGGTGTATGTGCATAATCGGTATATACATTCTCGGTAATCTTTTCGAAACGCCGGCTCACTCCTGGAAATGAATCCATCTTTTTATAAAGTTCTACTACATCTTGACCGGTTATTGAAGCTACTGCATAAGCGACAAGTAATGCGTCTTTACGATTTACGCTCCCTAATAACTGAGAAGTTGCGGTTAATTTTTCGTCTATTGATTCGGTTGAGTCTGGTGCGTATATCTTTTCAAGATCTTCATCAAATATGTACACCTTGCCATCTCCTTCGAGTACTCCACGTATAAATGTCGTGAATGCTTCGCGATACTCCTGCTCCGTCGGGTATGTGTCGGGGTGGTCATAAGCTACGCCAGAAATGATAGCTATTTTAGGGTCGAAGCTGAGGAAATTACGGTCATATTCATCGGCTTCGTAAATAAAATACTCACTCTTCTCATCAAATTCACCCATATCACCAAAATTAAGTTTGGCACCTACTGAGTAGCTAATAGGAATACCGAGTTCTTTCATAAGCCAAATCGCCATTGAGGTTGTGGTGGTTTTGCCGTGCGTTCCAGCAATAGCAAACATTTTCAGATTTTTTGCTTTCAACAAATAGTTTAAAAACTCATCACGCTTGGACATTTTTAACCCCAGTTGCTGAGCAGATACGAGCTCTGGATGATTGGGATTTTCTTTTGGAAGTGCGGAAGAATACACAAACCAATCAATCGGCATCTTCTCATGTACTTGTTTAAGCGTATCTCCGTCTTGACCGATTATGACGCGTATGCCTCGTTTTTCCAGATTGTGTACATACGAACTTGACTGCTTATCAGATCCAGAAATGGTGAAACCAGCTTGTTGGGCTACTAATGCAAGGGGACCAATGCCTGCGCCACCTATGCCAGAAAAAAATATGTGCATATACCTCAGTTTACAGCATGAGCGAGTCTCACGTATACTGAGTCAAGAATAATGCAAAAAAAGATATGCTAAAAAAAATCATTCATATGTTCATACGCAAACGTCATCCGTGGCGTGATATACAATTTGATGAACTTGCAGAAATCTATACGTCCATGAGCTTGCGAAGCCTTGGTTTTGGGATTATCGGAATCTTTGTGCCAATTTACTTATTCCATAATGGCGTGGATTTATCGAGTATTTTTTGGTTTTTTATGTGGGTATTTTTGCTACGGATACCCATAGCTATTATGGTTGCCTATACCGTTGGTAGGATTGGCCCAAAACATAGTATTGCGCTGAGTACATTACTGTTTATCCTCTTTCTCGGCATGTTACTTTCGTTTAAACAACTGCAGTGGCCCTTGGTATTACTTGCATTCGCATTCACCGTACCTAATGGGCTATTCTTTACTGCGTATCATACGGATTTCTCAAAGATTAAGGACAGTAACCATGGCGGAAAGGAGCTTGGGTGGCTCTATATATTTGAGCGAGTTGGCGGTACGCTGGGTCCTCTTGTAGGTGGGTTGCTCGCCAGCATTGTTGCTCCTGAGCTTTCTATACTCCTTGCTATCCTTGTACTTATTGGTTCGCTTGTGCCACTATTTCTGACAAACGAGCCGGTACGTCTCCACCAGAAGATAAGTTTTATAGGGTTCCCATGGCGTAGGCACACCTTTGATTATCTGAGTATGGGGGCACTACATATTGATAATGCGGCTAGTAAATTTGTTTGGCCGTTATGTATTGCTGTAATTGTTTTTAAGACTGACTCATATGCTAAGGTTGGGAGTATCGTTGCACTTGCAACAGCTGTTTCTTTGTATAGCGCCCATATGTTTGGTAGTTTCATAGATAAATCAAAAGGCCGGCAACTACTTAACTATGGAGTGGTTTTGAATGCGCTGGTTCATCTTATGAGACCGTTTGCATTAAGTGGCGCATCCTCAACAATAGTGAGTACGTTAAATGAGCCCGCAACACTCAGTTATCAAATGCCCTTAATGAAGGGGTATTACGATGCAGCCGACAGTGAGGAAGGCTACCGTATTGTGTACCTGTCACTGGTAGAAATAGTGGGTTCTATCACAAAAGCAGGTTATTTCATCTGTTTGTACGTGAGCACTTTGTATCTTGACAGTGAATTTGTCCTAAGGTGGAATTTTATATTTGTCGCATTCTTAAGTCTCGGTATTGGCTTGCAACGATTTACTGCACTAAAAAAGCCTTAAGCGATATAATACAACTATATGAGCGGTGAAAATAATCAAGAAAGAAGCGAGCAATTACGAATCGCATTATTAGGTGGTTTAAGCATCGTAAGCGGTGCCTTGTTTGTATATGGGATGAAGCAAAATGGTGCAGGAGCAGTGAAGAGGTACAACGCGCTACTAGCAACTGATGAAGCTGGGGGCGATGTTGACTCTGCATTAAATGATCTAAGATCCTTTATCTACGCACATATGAATACAGAAATAGGTGGCGAAAATAGTATTTACCCCCCCATTCAACTAAAAGGCACCTACGAGCGGCTTAAGCAAGCGGAGGAAACTCGTGTAAAAACATCAAACGATAATCTATACACCGAGGCACAATTATGGTGTGAGCAGAATGGAAATCAAGGATTTTCTGGGCGCAATAGATTGGATTGCATTAACGGATATATAGATGAACATGGAACCAAAGCCGGAGTTATTCAAGACTCGCTGTACAAGTTCGATTTTGTATCTCCACGCTGGTCGCCTGATCTTGCTGGCTTTAGTTTAATTGTTTTTGCGGTTAGTATACTTGCTATGGTCGTACAGCTAAGCATGTATGTACGTACACGCTATTTTATACATCTAGGCAACTAAAATGGGTAAATAAAAAAGCCCCTCGATATTTGAGGGGCTTTTTGGCTCAGTCATACTTATGGTTGCTGAGTCGTAGTGGTATCCGTAGGCGTACTTGTGTCAGTAGTCGTCTGTTCGGTACTAGTACTGCTATCACTGCTGCTCTTACTAGAGTTAGTAGTGTCAGTTGTTGTGTTGTTTGTGTTGCCGCCATTCTTCTTGTATTCAGTAATAGCTTTTACAACTTGCCCATCATCCTTAAGGTTTTCCCAGAATAATACTTTATCTCGTCGAATGAACATTGAATCTTCTGGCCCATGGAGTTCATTACCAAGTTTTGCAAGACTAATGTTGGCTTGCTGTTGTTGATTTTGACCTTCAGGTTGAACTGGATTCTCAACTCGTACGTAGTAGATATCCGTCAAAACATACATATCGCTATTGTAGATATTGAGTTTGCCAAAGTATACTTGACCATCTTGACTGTCTAAGAATACTGCTTGGTATTTATCGGCGTTAATTTGTTCGCCTTCCTTGTTTTTTGTGTCAGTGTCACCACCGCCAAATGCAAGTGCAATAATCATGAGGAGCGCTACAAGTGCAACTCCAATTAACACGACTATTGATCCAGCTTTAGTAAGATCTATTTTCTTCTTGTCGCCTTTTTTTTCTGGAGCAGAAAACGAAGGCGTCGAATTATCGCTACTTCCCATCATAGGAGCAGGTTGTTGTTGCACAGGGCGGTTGCCTCGATTGGCAAAATCCATCTTCCCACCTAACCTTTCACAATTAACTTTTTAGTTATGAATTAAGTTTAAAGCATAAGCAAAGTAAAGGCAATAATGTTTTAAGCAATTCGTTGTGGAAGAAATATGCAAAAAGTGACGAGAAAAGTTGACAAGGGTTTACTAGAGGGAGTATGGTGAATTTACCAACTAATGTTTAAAGAGGGGAAAGGTGTAAGCATGGCTTATAAGCATCAAAACTCAAAGGGTGTAACGTACTACCTTAATTCAAAGGACGTTGTACTCCGTGGCGGAAAGACTCAAACCATTTATTATTTCAGTAAGGATGAGCGCAAAGAAGCTGTTCAAGATCTTCCTGCTGGTATGCAAGTCAATGAAAACCCACGCAATGGTTTCTTGACCGTCAGCCGCAAGAAATAATTCTAAAAAGAATAATTGAAAAACTCCTAGTAATACTTCTAGGAGTTTTTTTATTTTACGAACCGTGCCTACAAGGTATTATTAAATGATGAGTAGCATAATATCTGTAAAAAATGTAACGAAACGATACGGCGATAAAACTGCGGTAAACGGCATCTCTTTTGAAGTTAAAAAAGGCGAAATATTTGGCATTTTGGGACCAAATGGTGCTGGTAAGACTACGACACTAGAGATGTTGGAAGCATTGAGGCCAATTGATGGAGGTGAGGCAATCTTAGACGGGGTAAATGTTGCAAAGGAACCCGAACGGATTCGTTCTCTCATTGGGGTGCAACCACAGACCCCATCTTTTGAAGAGAAAACGAAACTAACTGAACTCATAGATTTTTTTGCGAGTACTTACGGTGAAAAGGTAGATGCGCTCAAATTTCTTGCCGATGTCCAACTGACGGATAAAGCAAATGCATATGTTGAACAGCTTTCTGGTGGCCAAAGACAACGATTCTCAATTGCCGCAGCATTAGTACACGGTCCAAAAGTTTTTTTCCTCGATGAGCCGACGACGGGTCTTGATCCTCAGGCACGTCGTAACTTGTGGGAATTAGTAAAAGAAGTACGAGACAGGGGCGTGACGGTGGTGCTGACGACCCATTATATGGAGGAAGCTGAACTACTTTGCGACCGTGTCGCGATTATGGATAATGGCAAAATTATTGCGCTTGATACCCCAAAGCAACTGATACAGAGCCTTATTAAGAAAGGGTTCAAGAAAAAACAGCATGTAGAACAGGCAAACTTGGAAGATGTATTTATTGAAATGACAGGAAAGGACTTGCGCGAATAATATGAGTAATCTACAAAAACAATTATTACCGGTGATAACTTTCGCCAAAATAGACTTCAAGCGCTTGTTCCGCGATAAAGTGGCTATTTTCTTTGTTTTCTTATTTCCGCTGATTTTTTTGTTTGTTTTTGGCGGTATTTTTGGACGTAACTCTGACGTTTCGTTCAATGTAGCGCTCTTTAATGAGTCTCAAAACGAGACTGCAGTGCAAATAGAAAAGCAGCTCAAAGAAAGCAAAGTCATAAAGGTTAACGAGAAAGTAACGACACAAGAAGAAGCAAAAGAAAAAATGACACGTAGTGAGCTTGATGCATTAATTATCCTGCCAAAAGACTTTGGGAGTGAAGTTTCTGGCGACAAAACACCTAGTGGGCAATTGCAAGTATTCTATAACCAGAATAATGAGCAGGGAGCTCAAACGCTTGCAGCCATTCTGCAGGGCTTTTTCAAAGAGGTCAACAAGCAATACGTAGATACATCTGAGCCATTCACGGTCAAAACAGAGTCGACAGCTTCGTCGAGCCAACGTCGTTTCGACTACGTATTTGCTGGTTTGCTTGGCTTTAGCGTTATGTCGCTTGGTATCTTTGGACCGACGAATGTCTTTCCGAAGCTTAAAAGTAAGGGAGTTCTCAGGCGATATAGCACCACTACGCTGAAAGTGTGGCAGTATTTCATCGGAAACGTCATCTCGAACGCTGCAGTAGGCATTTTATCCGTTGCAAGTATGTTTATCGTGTCCCTGGTCGTGTTTGATTTACATATGCAGGGTGATTTTATTAGCCTCGGGCTGATGGTAATTCTTGGCGTCACGGTGCTCTTTGGAATTGGTTTGGCAGTTGGTGGTTGGGCGAAGAACGAAAACCAGGCAGCGCCACTTGCAAACCTCGTCACGTTTCCAATGATGTTTCTATCAGGGACGTTTTTCCCCCGCTATGCTATGCCAGAATGGTTGCAGCGCGTATCCGACTTCTTACCACTCACACCGGTCATTGACGGTATACGGTTGATTGTCACTGAAGGCAAAACAATACTCGATCTGGGTACGCAGGTAGTTCTTCTCGTCGCGTGGGCGGTCATTATCTATTTTGTTGCTTTTAAAGTGTTCAGGTGGGAGTAGAAAATCATGCAAGGAGAATTCGAGGTATATACGGGTTGGGAAGAAACGGGTCCACGTATTCCGTTGTCTGCAAGAGTTAGCGAAGAAGCAATCCGTGTGAGACTTGCTCGAATGGCTGAGCGCGGCGTTTTAATATCTCCTGCAGATATAGATACCACTCAGGCACAAGCAAGAGACGAAGCACTGGCTCGAGGTGCTGCGCTCCTTGAAGACTTGCGCTCGCGAGGAGTCATACCTCGGCTATAATAATTGCAAATAAAGCGTAAGTGTGATATAATAATTGCATTATGGCATCTACGACCCCTTCTCATAATCAGCATCAAGGTGAACTCCTCACATTTTTGCCACAAACTGGACAGCATATAGTTGCTGACGTATACAAAGAGCCCGTTCCTGAAGACGGAATATCAGTAAAAATTGATGAGAGAGCGATTGCACTTGGCACGGTAGTAACCGAGCTGGCTAATGCAAGTAAACTTACTGGATTCGAAATTGCAACTTCGCACGCAGTATCTCCTGAGATGAGAGCATCAATAGAAAAGCGGTATGATGATGTGGATCGTATCAGCGGTAATGCACATGATAAAAGAGCTCGGCATATATTAAGCGCCAAGCAGGCATTCGCACGTGCAACAGGATTGCCTCAAATGATTACGGCAGAGACTGACGTTAGTAAGCACGATGACATAAAAGCTGGAGTTGCAAAAGATTTTGACCGTTTTTTGCAGACGTATGCAGATGCTAAAGGCGCGCGACCCAGAAAAGATCTACGAAAAACATTAAAACGGACAGAGCGTGAACTTGCAAAAGCGAGTCGCAATCGTTCATCATGATAATAGATGAGAACGAGACACTTTCCTTTTGCCAAATACAGAGACTGGGGACCCACTCCTGAAATTAAACCTGATCTTGATACAGATCTTGTCGCAGACTTAGCTAGCTTCCAGTCTGACGTATATAAGAAGCCTATTTTGGATGATATCACCGGATATTATCAATTTTATCCCTCGATGAATGGTGCCACGAGCTACGTTACTCGTGCAGCGCAACGAAGAAAAGTACTTATAGAAAATATTGAGCCTGGCGATACCCTGGAAGAAAAACGAAAACGTCAAATTCTACACATTGCTGAGAGTACAGAAATTGCAACTGCAGTATTTTGGGCTACCGCCACAATGCGATACGACGTTGTAAGTCATGCATTGGGAGCAATTGCCGACATCGCAGAAGAAGGAAGGGAGGAACGGTTACCTGACGATATTGCTGCTTATGCTGCTGACGCAATTGCCGATTACGGATATTGCCTCATGCATCCTGTGCAAATTGACCATATTGGCAACGATCACGGTGAGTATTTGAGAGCACAGATTGAACGTGTAGCCCCAGAAACAGGACGTGCGCTTTTGGAATTTGGCATATACTCAGATGAGCACTCGGATGCACTGCAGTCCTACGATGGCGTTACCGCACTTCAAGCAACAGTTTTAGAACAAGAAAGACGAATCGCTCATTGGGCACCAAGACATCACGCAGTCATGGACGCGTTTCCCGATATCGAAATCTCCAGAGAAGTGCTTAATCTAGGCGTGGATTTTCCCGAACTATTCTCTCTTCATAAATCGATAAAGCGAGAATTGTAGCTTTGGCGTTTTTCATACTTGCACCGATGGATGATGTGACTGATACGGTTTTCCGCCGTATTGTGGCTGATTGTGCTGCGCCAGAGTTTACCATGACGGAATTCGTGAATGTCGATGGGCTCACGAGTGCCGGTCGACCGAAGCTGATGCATCGTCTAGCTGTTGATCTCGATACGGCTCCGGTCATCGCACAGATATGGGGTAAAAAGCCAGAAAACTTTAAAGTAATTGCAGATGAAATTGCAAGCGGGGTCATACCTGGTTACGTTGGAGTCGATCTGAACTTCGGTTGCCCTGATAAATCCGTACTCAAGAATGAGTGTTGTTCAGCACTTCAACAATCACATCTGCGAGATAAAGCAGTCGCGATTATTCAGGCGACAAAAGACGGGCTCGATGGTCGCTTACCGCTGAGTATCAAGACGAGACTCGGATTCGATAAGATTGACTATTCGTGGCACCAACTCCTGTTAGAGCAAAAGCCGAGCATGCTAACTGTACATGTACGTACAACAAGACAAATGAGCAAAGTGCCGGCGCAGTGGGAAGCAATTGAGCCGATTGTGAAACTTCGCGACGAGATATCGCCAGAAACGAAAATTGTTATGAATGGTGATGTCCAGAATAAATCGCAAGGCATTGAGCTTGCAGAAAAGCATGGCGTTGATGGCATTATGATTGGTCGAGGGATATTTCACGATCCATATGCGTTCTCTGAATCAAGCCCCTGGGAGCAGATGACAAAGCAAGAGCGTATCAATTTACTCATTCATCATATGACCTTGCATGATAAACAGTACCCGAATGGCGAGCGCCCTTATAATCCACTAAAGAAATTCGCCAAGATTTATATCAATGGTTTTGATGGCGCGTCGGAGCTTCGTGACAAAATCATGCACACGAATACAGTTTCCGAAGCACTACTTTTAATACGTAGTTAATTGGGTACACCCAATTAAATGCTTATGCTTGCATAAACGTTATTGGGCAGGTTTAATGGTATAAATGTCAGAGTTTAGCGGTAAAAATCAAATTCTCACTACAGCAAGAGAGCTTACAGGAATACAACACGAAAGCGCTTTAGGCTATGCCGATACACCAATGACCGTTACGCGCACAGGTACAGTCTATGAAGTAAAGTTCGAATTACCTCCAATTTCTTCACAAGAATTCATACAGTTTTTGAATCAGACTGCACCAGATCAGAGAACGCAAACAGCTGGCGGTATACGTGCAGACTGGGTATTCGCCCTTCCGGACCATGCTGATAGAGAGCTCGCTAAAAGTCACTCTAAGATTCCTGCTTGGGGCGATTTTACAATTAGAGCAAGTAATTATGTAGCGCTTGCTAATGATGCAGAAATTCCGTATTTCTTAAGTAATCCTCTTCAAAGTGAAAGGGCATTTCAGAGCTGGAAGGCGCAGCTACCAGCCCCACAACCTACATCAATGATCGTGAGCAGATGGGTAGATGATCTGAGGATTTTAGATTCAGATAGTAATCTTGATGCTGAAACAAGGTTAGCAGAGATTACTAAGGATCAGATACTTAATAGATTTGCCAATAGTCCTGTATCGTTAATGCTTAAGCAGCTTTCTCGTGCAGGTTTTAGAGATGTCGAGGATATATTTAGGTGTGTTATTGAAACTTCAGAAGGTAGAAAATATAGGAATAGTGTAACGAAAGAAGTAATTAGAAGATTTTCAAAAAAACCGTTTGAACATCGAGTTGATGTACAAAAAGCTTTTATTGCTGTCCTTGCCGATAGGGATGATATTAAAACACGCGAAATTTTAGAAAACTTGATAAGCAATGGTCTAAGTAAGATGGCGGTCGCAAGAGGACTTATACCAGTGACTGATGATAACGGAAATCCGTCTTATGTCCACCCAGATGACTTGCCTAAGTGCGAGGATTATTTTGGTAGTTTTAGAACAGATACTGTTCCTGCGGATTACAGAGAATTAGCAAAAGAGCCTGAAGTACTTGAAAGTGGAGGCATATTCTATAAACGACGTGATATGACGCTTAGATATAATTCGAATAAAAGAAAAATTACAAGTTTCAGCACTTCCTCGTATGAGTTAGTTGATAAGCCGTGGAAATTTTTTGCAGAACCTATACTTCGGTGGACAGTAGATGGCTCTAGGAAGAGAGATCTAGAATTGGTGAGTGAGGTTAAGCATGACAGCATCGATGGTACTCAGATTGTGCAGGATGGTGTGTTTGGCTTGATGATCGCAGCACATTTATCAGATGATGTGGAACTACCTCAAAAATTAGGGCTAAGAATAAACGGCGCTCAGTTTCGACAAGAACAAAGAATGGGAGCAGCACAATTACCATTACTGGCCCTTATGCTAAAAAACAAAATAATGAATGGTTCATTTATTGAATCAGCGGAACGCGCTGTTTTATAACTACCAACTCTAGCTTCCGTACTTCTCACCCCACTCAGCCATCGAAACGAGAATATTGCTGAGGCCTTGGCCTTTTTCAGTGAGGTGGTATGTGTAGCGGGGTGGGTGTGCGTTGTACTGGCGCTTTTCTATGATGCCGTCTTCTTGGAGCTTCTCAAGCCGGGCGCTCAGTGTGCGCGGGCTGATGCCTGATAACATCGTTTCGAGATCGCCAAACGTTCTAGGCTCGGTCACAAGCTGACCGACGAGCAAGGGGGTCCATTTATCACCCAGAACGCAGAGCGCAGCCTGAATACAGCCAGGCTTTGTCTCCACGGTGTCACAAGCAGGTTTTGGGGTAGTAAAAGACATGAGTGGTGGTCCAATTAGGTTACTTCCCTACCATTGTACCATATTAAGACTTTACAAAGTATAGTATGTGCAAGTATACTAGTAATAATCTTGTAACTATACAAAATGTAGTTACAAGGGGAGAGTTCGCTTTCAAGAACTTGTCAACTGATTGAATTTATGTAAAACATTAATTACTAGGAGAATAAAATGAGCAAAAAACTTAAACTCATCGTGGGCTCTGCCCGACAGAATCGTCAAGGAAAAACAGTTGCTGATTGGCTCGCAATGCAGGCAAAAGATGCAGGCTATGATATAGAGCTTCTCGATCTCAAAGAAATTAATTTGCCTAAGTTTGATGCTGGCGTATCACCGATGTATATGCCAGTCGATACTCCCGAGGCGAAAGCATGGGCAGCGCAAATTACCGATGCAGATGGACTTATTTTCTTAACCAGCGAGTATAACCGTAGCATCCCAGGTTCACTCAAAGATGCGATTGACTACCTGTACGCTGAGTGGAACGGTAAAAAGGCAAGTATTGTAAGTTATGGTTACATTGACGGCGGTGGAAGTGCAACGAAGCACCTAACCGATATTCTGAATTGGGTAAAAATCGAATTAGTAGGTCCTCAAATTGCCATACCTTTTACGCAGGCGACGTTCAATGAGCAGGGTGCATTTAATGATATTGAGGCCGCTTTAGGTGGCATTAAAGAAGATTTTATAGCTCAGTTGCAGGCTTTAAGCGAATAATCTATACAAAAGCAAGAAAAAAGAACCGATTTTTGTCATATCGGTTCTTTTTATTTGTTGCACATCATCTTAGTGGTGGGGCTGGTTGGAATTGAACCAACGACCAATCGGTTATGAGCCGACTGCTCTAACCTCTGAGCTACAGCCCCATCATTAAAACGATGTTTCTTATGCATCATTATAACAATTAGTTGGTGTAAACTATAGAGGTTATGGCAATCTTGCAAGACAAAATACACGAACTACGCGTCGTCGCTCACAAAAAAGGAGTAGATGACCCGCGAATTATCGGCGTTTTTGTATTAGCCTTTATCGGACTTAGTGTCGTGTGGAATGGAGCCCGTGTCGTTCAGCAAAATTACGCCCTACTTCAGAAGATTGTAGTGTTACAAGAAGAAAACCGAATCCTAGAACTTGAAAATAGGAATAAACAGATACAAAATGAGTATTACAAGACGCCCGAATACGCCGAGCTCAAAGCACGACGTGTGAACGGTAGGGCGGCTTCTGGCGAGCAGGTTTATATAGTTACTCACGATACGGCTCTTGAGGGGTTAAAAACACCCGAAACTGAACCAATAGCGACGATAGCTCGCTCTGAAAAGCCTCTGTATCAACAAAATTTTGAAGACTGGATAGATTTCTTTTTTGGCAAGAAATAAATAAAGTACTACTGCGATTCTATGGCAGACTTTACTGCACCTGCGAGCCAACGTGCTTGTGTTTGTGATCCCTGATTAGAATAGTGCACGTAATCACCATCGGGTGGAATCATCTCTCCTCTGCCAATTGCTCCTTCAAAATCTATGAGGGTCGCGTCTATGCCATTTGATTTTGCCGATGCTACTCCCGCAGCAATTACAGGATTCGTGTAAACATGGAGAAGTTGACCATCCTGAATAACCCACCACTGTCCATCATCAACAAAAAAGGTGTTTACCCAGAATATCTTCGCATTTGGGCTGTAGCCCTTCAGGGTGTTCATGAATGCTACCATGCGGACATCGTAGTTCTCTGTAATAGGGCTATCGTTTGTTCCTATGGCAACAACGATGTAATTTGCGCTCGCTAAGTCATCTTTATGGCTATCGACAACTGCCTCGACATCGGATAATTTCCATCCACCCTTTGCCCTTATTGAATTCCCAATGAATTCACCACTATTATCGGTGTATTCAGTATCAACACTAAAACCAGTTTCGTTAAATATTGGGAGAAGTCCATTGGCTGCCATGCCAACAGTGAGGGAGTCTCCAAACATGAAGAGCCTGTTTCCCGTTGATGGGAGTGGTGTAGGAGTGGGAGTAGGAGTGGTTGGGCTCGGTGCTGGTTCAGGAGTTGTAGGAGGTTCTTCTGAACTTTGCGTAGCTTCAAATGCAACGTATGAAATTGTAGCGTCAGCATCAACCCCTGTTGTTGCATTTGATGGCAGTGTTGATTCGGAGAGTCGGTAAATGTGCCCTATATTTGCAGCGTAGCTTTGATGAGGCGCAAAGAAAAATACAGCGGTAGCTGCAAAAATAATCGCCATCGAAGCACCTGCATAACCGGTGTAAGGGTTTTCAGGCTGAACGTATGTGTAGTCCATCGTATTGTGCGCATATTCAAACGATCGAGTCTGTTTGTAGTGCCTTACTGCATAAATACCACCAAAAATTATGCCAAGAATTACGAGGGTAGATAATACATACACCGACCATCTGCTCTTCACTTTTCCTGTAGTGGCAGCAACTTTATTATTCTGTATATTCACCGTTGAACTGTAGGTCGCAATTTCACCACTTTTCTTGGTAACGCGCATGGAAAGCACAGCGCTCCCATTTTTAATTTTTGTCGTATCAAACGAGAAAGATGTAGGGGTGTCTTTGCTCTCTATGTCTATAGTATCGATAGTCTTCCCGCTCACTAGCAGTTCAAGCTTATCACCGGCGCTTAAAGAAATGTTTTTTGGAGCAGCAACTACGACGGTACCGCTAATATCTCCCTTCAGGTTTAGACCTGCAACGACCGCAGATTTAACCGGGCTGACCGTTTTAGTGTTTTTCGTTGTAGTTGATTGATTTGAGGTATTTGACGTTTGCGGGGTTTGTGAATTATTGGTAGGAGTTGCCGATGGGGCGTAATACGTATATTGGGGAATGGTCGTAGATTGACTCGGTGTTGATGATGCATTCGAAGTGGGTTGTGGTGTGGGGCTAGGCGAGGGACTTGGTGCAGGCTGCGTACTAGCTGGTTCATTGCTGTCTGTATTTGTATTATTTTGCTCAGAATTTTGATTTTCTGGTTTTGTTGTGGTCGGTTTAGTGTTCGTTGTTGGTTTCGTCGTCGTCGTTTCTTCTGTTGCGGGTGAGGGTGGGGTTGGCGTGGGTGATGAAGTTTCTTCCGAGTTATTAATGGTAAATTCTAGGGTTTTTTCTGTGACCCCACTTTCGCTAATAGCTCGTACGGTCAAAGAATGTTTGCCGTCTGATAGAGATTCGCTCGGCCAGCCTGCGCAATCACTATCAGTCAAGACAAGACAGTAAGGGGCAGTGGTCGAAGTTGAAAAAGCAGTACTTGCTTCATCAAAATAAAATTCCACGCGCACCGCTGGATTACTGCTATTCGAAAGTACTGTTTCCACAACGGGACTACCGGATACATTTTTATTGAGTCCAACAATACTGAAATCTAAGGGTTCTTCGACACAATTTGTACCGTCGCCCGTAGGTACACACTCCCCGTCAAGCGTAAAAAGCAGTTTAGATACTTTCAGCGCTCCGTCGCTTATATATACTCTAAATTGGCTAGTATCTTCACCTATTGTGATGCGCTTATTCGCGTCACTTAACCGAGTCCAGCTCCATGTATCAGAATTATCCGGACTATTAAACTGAGTGCAGGAATTGCCTTCATCTCCACTGATATACGCCAGCGAACTATCATTACTTGGCTTATTTTGCTCTAGCCAAACGCTATATTCGCCTGGTACATCTATTGCATTTTGAACTGTGATGTAAGTTGATGGACAGGCATTTGCCTGTGCAGAGACACTTTCTATGATACCTTGTGCGCAAGCTAGTATTACGAGGCTTCCTACGAGCGTTAGGTTTGCAATTTTATATTTCAAAATTCCTTGTATCTTCATGCGGGGATCAGCCTTTATTGTGGCGGTACGCAGTAAGCATACGCGTAGACTGAAGCGTTGTCAGGAAGCGGAGCTTGTGGACAGATTTCTTGGTGCAGTGTTTTAGCAGATACTTTGTCATAGCCTGGGTCTGGCTGGATAGCTTTAAGTGCTTTCATTTCCATACCGCTTGCGTATTGATCGCAGTTTAAGCTTGAATTAGCAACGATACATGGGACAAGCGAGCCAAATCCACAGTCGCCACCAGTTGAAGTACTAACAGGCATATTGTTAAGACATTTGTCTAAGAATTCTTGATTTACTTGTGGATTCCACGCTCCAAACCAGTCACCGTGTGAACTCCCACCGTTGAAGGTTGACAAGGTACTTGTTGCACGATCGACATCAGAAGATAAGAACCATGTGCTCGAGTCTTCTCCAGCATCTGCAAAGTAGAAAATATTAAACTCCAGCAGAGGAAGAGTGATCGTGCCGGCAGGACATTCTGAATACCACCAACCACCGGTTGAATCTTCCCAAGAGTTTGCATAATCAGTAAGGTTTGCGTTCTCTTTAAGACATGTAGGGAAGGCGACAATTTGATGCAGGCGCATGTATGTGCCCCCGCAATTGACCATTTCGTTGCTATGAGGCGCATTATATTCGCAGTTCCATGGTGATGCTCCAGCTTTTTGAACGGTGATACGCTCTACAGGAATTACGAAACGAAGTCCGGCTGGGTATGGCTGTACTTTACCGGCAATCGGTCCGGAGGCCTTGTAGTAGATAAGCATACGATCGGGGACGCGTACGTTTCCTTCCATATCCATGACGGCGGGTGCCCAATAGCCTGTACGATTCAATTCCATCCCCGAGCATGTACCATTTCCAGAACCAAGCAATGTCTCATATGTTGAAAAAGCGTTAGTATGCGTATTACCAAAGTTCATGTGCATATGAGCAACACCAGGCTGGTTCGGGTATACAATTGGGTCATCATAGCTAAAGTGTGAAAAGGCACATTCAGTTCTAAACATGACCTGTCCAGGCCCAATGGTATCCGGATTATAGGCTCCATGACCGGCGTAGTCGTCAGGATGTCCCCAGTTGTCAGGGTTGGTATACAAGGCTTCGGGTGACATATTTTCGCGAGCGGAATTATCAAAATTTTTATTACGAGATGATGCCGCACGGAGTAACGCTAACTGAGAGTTATAGTCAGCAGTCGTTGCTGGTGGAGGAGTCGGAGTCGGTGTGGGGGTCGGCGTTGGCGTTGGTGTCGGTGTAGGAGTTGGTGTGGGGGTAGGCGTAGGAGTTGGTGTTGGAGTAGTTCCTCCGTCGTCGTCCGGATCGTACCCAGTTTCTGGAGACTCATTTGGCCCTGTGCCCGAATCAGTATCGCTCATCAAGATATAGCTTATATTTTTTGTGGTGTCCTTTCCTTTTTGGAACTCAGTCGGTATCGCAGCGGTGGTCGAAGGTATGATATAGCCGACGTTTGCTGCTTGACTCGCGCTAACTCCCAAGAAAAGCACAGCCGTCACACCGACGAGTATTGCCATGGTGGCTCCACCTGCTGCCATGTAGGGGTTTTCTGGCGCGACATACGTGTAGTCCATCGTATTGTGCGCAAAGTCGTACATGCGACGCTTCATGTAATAACGGTAGCCGAATGCCGCACCTGCAATTAGCCCAATTACCAGGATGAAGGTGAGTAACATTGTTGGCCATTTTTGTTTTACAGATCCTGTTGTAGCCGATATGGTACCATTTGAAATCTTAACGGTTGAGCTGTAAGTAGATATTTCGCCATTTGATTTTTTTGTAACGCGCAGAGAAATCACGGCGCTCCCATTCTTGAGTTTTGTAGAGTCCAATACGAATGAAACAATTGCTGATGGATCGGTAATTTCTTTGGTTTCAATCACCTTACCGCTTGCGAGGAGCTCGACCTTATCACCTTTAGAAAACCTAATAGATTTTGGTGCGGTGATGATGACATTACCACTAATCTCGCTGTCTAGATTAAGGCCAGCAACCACCGCAGATTTAACCGTGGTATTGGTTTTGTTGTCATTTATTTTAGATATAACGCCGTTTGATGAGGTATTTGAGCTGGAACTAGAGCTAGTGGAACTACCAGTGTTTGTATTTGTAGCATTGCTGGTGATTTGGCGTATGGCTCGTACCTCATTAGAATTGCTCCCAGGTGCCGTGTAAGGAAGAGTTGGCGTGCTTGATGGAGTCGGGGTAGGGGTTGGTGTTGGAGAAGGCGTCTCCGAAGCCGATTCGTTTTTTATAGTAAAGCTGATCACTTTTTCTGTCGGTTCTGTACCGCTCACTGCGCGAATTGTTAGTTTGTGTGAGCCGTTAGACAGTGAGGAGCTTGGCCAGCCTGCGCAGTTTCCAGCAGTCAGCACAAGACAATAGGGTGAGCTTGAGCTTGTTGAAAACGGTTTACTTTCTTTATCAAAGTAGTATTCAACACGTACAGGGTCAACAGTTTTAGTATTTATGTACGTTTGGATAGTGACACTCCCTGAAATAGTTGAACCAGAATCGATTCCCTTGACACTCATACTTATAGGTTGTCGAACGCAGTTACTGCCATCTCCAGTCGGCGTACATTTCGTATCAAGAGTCAGGAGGAGGTTTGATAAGAGGGTAACACCGTTGTCGATGTATAAACGAATGCTGGCTTCTCCTGCACTAAAACTCTTTTTTAAAGTTCCACTAGACCCGGTCTTCCACGCCCAATCACCACCTGAACTTTTTGCAAAACTGCTACAACTTTTTCCACCATCATTACTTATTGAAACAACAGCTTTGGAGGTCGATTCTCGTTTTTCCTGTATCCATACCGCATAGTCACCCGACACATCAATAGTAGGAGAAACAGTCATGTAAGGTTTATCTGGGCATGAAGCTGCTTGAGCCTTAGGAACATGAATCGGTGCTAGTAACGCAATACAGCCAAGTACCAAAATACTAATAAAAATACCAATTCTCTTCATAACGATACAATAACCCCCGTTTGGTTTCAGATGTAGCATAACAGAAGTTGCTTATGTTTTCTAGAGGTATTTAGTCGTGGTAAATAGCTTTTAAAATATCCATTCGTGCAGCTTTTCGTGCTGGCCACGCTGCAGCAATAATGCCCGCAATTATCGCGAGTACAAAATAGAGAATGATTTGTGTTGTCGGGAATACGTACCCTTCAATACCCTGTGACGCAAGCGCTCGTAACACAGCCCATGCAAAGAATGCCCCCATAGCAACACCGAGTACCGCACCAAAGAGTGCAATGATTATAGATTCGTAGCGAATCATTCGACGCATCTGACTTCTTGTCATGCCAATCGCCCGAAGCATACCAAGTTCCCGTGTTCGCTCGCTTATGGAAAGCATCAGGGTATTGGTTATACCGAGCACAGCAATGTTAATTGCAAACGCAAGCAACCCCCAGAAGAGCGCTAAAATCTGGTCAATCTGTTTTTTAGCAGTTTCAAACAAATCACCCTTGTCCTGTACGCCAATTTGCGGATATCCTGCAAGGGCTGTTTTAATTTGTTCTTTTGCGACACTTATCTCAACATTATCTTGAACTTTTATGAGAAGCATAGTGAGAACATCTACCGGGATATTTTTCAGGTACGTTTCGTTCGATACGATAAGGTCTGAGTCAAATGCCTCGTTAAACGTACCTGCAATTTCAAAATTTTGAGTTCCGTTTGTTGGAAATTCTATTGCAATTTTCTCACCTACTGTCCACCCTTCTGCATCAAGTCTCTTCTTGGAAACGAGTATTCCGCCATCCGCAACTCTTTCATAAGCCTTTTCAGTTTCATCTAGTTTCATGACAGAGCCGAATGTTTCAGCGTCGACACCTGCAAAAAAATCTTCAGTGATGCCATTTATTTTAACTCCTTGAAATGCATAGCGAACACGAACGATAGTTTTTAGATCAGCAATATCCTTAATCTGATCGTATACGTTAACACTAAATCCGCCTGTCCCCGGTCCGCCCTGGCCAATATTATTAGAGTAGACAGTTAGATCAGCGGGGAAGCTATCATCCAATACCCGTGTAATTTCAGATTTAAAGGTCGTAGCCATGATGGAGAGCATCGTTACGAGAGATACGCCAATCATGAGTGCTGCGGCAGTTGATGCAGTCCGACGTGGCGTTCGTTTCGCATTATCGCGCGCTAGTCGAGCAGGGATGCCACGAAGTTTGACAAGCGGTGCACCGATAAAGCGAGTCAGGGGTATCGAGAGTAATGGCGCAATAACCGAAACGCCAATAAACATTAAAACCACTCCCGCACCGACCGCGTAGAGTGGGTTGTCAATATCGCCATTCAAACCATAAATAAGTGCGAATGCACCAATCGATGCTAGCAATATACCACTGAATCCTCGCTTGAAGAGTGATTTACGATTTGGACCACTTGCTTCGTTGTCTCTCAGTGCTTCAACTGGAGAAACTTGAGAAGCTTTAATAGCAGGTAAGAGCGCAGCAACCAGTGTCACTATGACGCCGACCGAAAGTGATATATAAACCGTTCGGGGCGCGATGGTGAGATCTCCGCTCGGGATGCCAAAACCAAACCCATTCATGAGCGCACGGACGGCTGATGAAATGATTAAACCTGCAAAAATACCAATGGTCGAAGACAATAACGAAACAGCAATCGCCTCATATATAACGAGGCTAACCACTTGAAAGCGTGTCGCTCCGATGGCACGTAGCAAGGCAAGTTCTTTCGAGCGCTGTGCCACAATAATTCGAAACGTATTTTGGATAATAAAAGATCCAACAAAAATAGCTATACCAGCGAACGCGAGCAGTGCCGTATTAATAAACCCTAGATTTTGATTGATGTCGCTAATTTGTTCATTTGACTGTTGTTCACCTGTGACAGCCTCCAGCTCCGAGGGTATTGCTTGTGCGACTCGATCTCGAAGTGTGTTTGCGTCTACTCCTGTCTGAGCTTTAATATTAATTTCGCTAAATTTTCCTTCTTGACCAAATAGGCGCTGGGCCTCTTTGAGTTCGAATGCCGCAAGGGTGGCTCCCCCAAGGTTGTTTGCTTGTCCGAACGTGGCAATACCTGTAATAGTGAACTCTTCCGCTGGCCCGTTTGTGACTATTTTAACGCTATCGCCAACCTTAAAATTATTTGAAAGCGCAGTCGCTTTGTCCATTACGACTTCGCCGGCTTTTTCGGGAGCCTTTCCGCCATCTTCAATCTTTAAGATGCTTAATCCGGCCTCAGAAGTCCATGAAGAACCAATTGTCGGTGGTCCTTGGCCACCAATGGGTTTGCCTTCGCGATCCAGAAATTGTGCCGTTCCACCAACGCCCCCGCTTGCGACACTTACTCCTTCGACTGTTCGAATCGTGTCTATAACTGACTCATCAAACGCAGCGGTATTTTGCCCAAATTCTGCCTGTTGAGGACGTACCGTAACATCAACTCCAGAAAAAACATCCTTAAAGAGGTTTTTAAAGGTCGAACTTATGCTATCGGTGAAAATGTAGGTGCCAGATATAAAACTAACCCCAAGAATAATCGAGAAACCGGTGAGGAACATTCGTAGCTTGTGGCCAAGAAGGTTTTTAATTGCTGCGCGTAACATAGCTAATCTCCTAAGACCCAAGTTTCTTGAAGTGTTCAAGAATCGTATCGACAGAAGGATTCTTTATCTCATCAACAATATTGCCATCTTTAAGCATCACTACGCGGTCTGCGTATGCTGCTGCATTAGGATCGTGCGTTACCATGACGATTGCTTGCCCATATTCATTGGCTGCCTTACGCAAGAATTGCAACAAGCCTGCTGCTGACTTTGAGTCCAAGTTTCCACTTGGTTCGTCGGCGAATATAATATCTGGACGGCTCACTAATGCGCGGGCGACGGCAACACGCTGTATTTGTCCACCAGATAATTCCGTTGGGGTATGGTTGAGCCTGTCTGCAATGCCAAGTAGGGTAACAAGATCTTTGAACCATTTTTTATCAGCTTTACGACCAGCAATAGATAAGGGAAGGAGGATGTTTTCTTTCGCAGTGAGTGTCGGTACTAAGTTGAATGATTGAAATATAAAACCAACTCGTTTGCGACGTAACATCGTTAATGATTTATCTTTGAGTTTACCGAGATTATGCCCTGCAATTTCTGCCGTTCCCTGAGATAGTTTATCGAGTCCTGCCGCACAATGAAGCAGTGTCGATTTACCAGAACCCGAAGGGCCCATGATGGCTGTAAATACCCCTTTTTGAAAATCAATAGTCACGCCATTGAGCGCACGTACTTCCGTATCATTTTTCCCGTAAATCTTATAAGCGTCAACAACACGTGCCATTGTAGTGCTGTCTTGGGTCTTTTTAGGTAATTCTGCTTGTTTTTGCATTCGGTCGCTCCTTTATGTATCAGTATACGTTATTAGAGAAGCTCACGTACAGTGAGGCACATGCAAAACGAGTTATACTAAGAAGTAATGGGTAAGAAAAAATCTACGCACGCTCGAGCGTTAAGGTATGTTCGTAAAAACTGGCTCTCATTCCTGTTTATTTTTGTGGGATTGCTTTCAGCAGCAACCATATTATTGGTCCCCAAAGCACAACAAAAAGTTGAAGATGAAAAGCCGGCAGAATTGGTGAATTGTGATGGCGATAAAAATCTTGATTTTGATTGTTGGACCGAGCATTTTACCGCGCTTGTTCAGCAACAATCAGTAAAAGCGGCGATGGATGATATAAAATCTCGTTACACATCAAACGGATATCTAAGAGGCGAGTGCCATCAGGTGACACATGTTATTGGACGCGCCGCTGTTAAATCGGGCATGTCGCTCGGTTCAGCTTACCAACAAGGTGATAGCTATTGCGCTTCTGGATATTATCATGGCGCGGTTGAAGAAATTGCAAAATCTATGGGAAAAGACACTTTTATAGCTCAAGTTGATTCCGTTTGCCAAGATATTATCAAGCAAAGCAAGTATTCTATCAATCATCATAACTGTACGCATGGTATAGGACATGGGCTTATGTTAATAACCGAAGATGAACTTTTTGAGTCAATCAATGCATGCGATAGCATTGTGGATAGTTGGAGTAAGAGCTCATGCCTGGGTGGTGTTTTTATGGAAAATGTCATCGCAGACCCCTCGACGAATCCAACTCACGCCACAAAATATCTTAAGCCAGAAGACCCCATGTATCCTTGTAATTCGGTAGAACAAACGTTCAAAGAGCCATGCTACCTAATACAGACTGCATATGCCTTACGACAGACGGGTCAAGATTTTGCCAAGGTGTTCGATATGTGTGGAGCGGTCGAAGAAGATATGCGTGATACGTGCTGGCAAAGTCTCGGTCGAGACGCATCTGGTAATAGTGTGAGTAACATAAGTATTACGCGCGAACGTTGCGAGTTAGGAAAAACAATCGAAGCTCAGATGAATTGTGCCATTGGTGCGGCAAAAGACTTCGTGTATCATTACGCAGATGATGCAGAGGCATATAAACTGTGTGCAACATTTTCAGAACAAGAAGTCGAAAATACTTGTAACGCAACAACGGCATCGTATATAAAGAGTTTTAGATGAACAAGAAACTATTATTAGTGAGTTTTGTAATCGCAGGAATACTTGTCGGCACCGCTACTGTCTTACGGCAATCAAAAGATCAGTCTGCGGGGTCTAAAACTTATGCTCAACAAGAATTAGCAAGCGCTGATGGTAAAGACGGCCGTGATTGCTGGCTTGCGGTAGATGGTGTTATTTATGAGATTGAACAAGGATACAAATGGGTAGAAGGAGAGCATACTGAGTCTTCTACAGCATATTGTGGCGCAGATATGAGCTCCGTTATAGATCAAGCACCGCATGGTCGAACAAAGCTTTCTCAATTAAAGAAAATCGGTACTCTGCAACGTTAAATGGTGATTAGTTGGTCACTTTTAAGTGGGCGTCATAGATAAGGCCGCCTGTTTGCTCGGAGAAATCTCCGTAGAATAGGTGAATGGTGTCATCAGATTCAAAATAGCCGTCGACATCAGCGCCGTGAAGCCCTATTTTGCCAAGCTTTTCCCAAGTTATGCCATCAGTTGATGTTGCAGCGAATACCTCGGAGTGTGCGTTATATAACATAATATATCCACCTTTAGGATTGGCGAGTACGAATGGATGTAATACCTGTGACCATGCTCCCTGTGATCCGAGGGCGTCTTTTTCGATCTGGTCATAAACAATCGTTGCGCTTGTATCTCGTGTCCAAGCCAGTCCATCTGTTGAACCTGCCCCCCAGATCTGGCCATCACGTTGGTTACCTGAAGCGATAGAATTTTCATCGAAGTACATACGCCATGACTTATCGGCAAGCTGAAAGGCAGTTGGGCCTTCAAGGTAATATGAATCTCTAGGTTCAACACGATTTCCTGAATCTTTGGTGAATACTTTGCCGTCGGTACTCGTTGAGCTTTGTATAGCAGCTGGTGGGTCGCTTGGCCTGATAGGCTGTGCGCCAGGGTAGTAGAATCGAACTCCAGTCTCTATTGGTACTGCACGTCCTGTCGCAACACCAGGGAATATAACGTCTAGTTCTTTTTCCCACGTGTCGCCGTCAGTGGAGGTGTAGGTGAGGTATCCACCTTGACCCCCCGATTGTCTGTTTATATACATTCGGAATCCGGTGTCGGTTTTAATGACTGAGGGGTCAGCGAGACCGTCTGTCAGTATTTTATTGCCTGAATCTATTACGCTGATTTCAGTCGATTTTTTGTTTTTTTCTTCTGACGATTCGGGTGTTGTCGAAGAAGTAGCTGTTTCTATCTTGTCAGATTTGTTGCTTACAGTTTTCCACGCCATGAATATGACGCCGGCAACTATTAAAATGCCGAGTAAAAGTATAATGTGCCCAATGCCCTGTGGTTCTTGTGTTGTATTTTTAGCCATAAGCATTACTATATTGTTTTTATACGATTCGAGCAATACAAAATATCACCAGCATGGTGAGATAATGACAGCATGGGTGCCCAACAATTAATACATGAATTATCGCAACATGCTGATGACCAGCGAGCCATTCATGCGCTTCGGTTTTTTAAGACCGCTCCGGGTCAATATGGCGAAGGTGATGTCTTTATCGGTATTACGATGCCCGATTTGCGCAAGGTGTGTAAAAAATATCATGATTTGCAGATGTCCGATTTTGAAAAACTCCTTGCGAATCCAATTCACGAGCATCGCATGGCCGCTGTAGTCATTCTGTCTGATATGTTTAAGAAACAGGACGAAGCAGGGAAGCGCGCGTTTTTTAATCTGTATATCAAGGCAACGAAAGCTAATCAAATTAACAATTGGGATTTAGTCGATGTATCTGCACGCTATGTTGTTGGTGCGTACCTACTCGATAAACCACGAAAAATTTTGTACGAGTTAGCGCGCACTGATCATCTGTGGTCAAAGCGCGTTGCCATACTTGCTACTCCTGCATTCTACGTTCGTGGCGATGCTTCAGACACCCTAGCGCTTGCTGAGATACTTTTATATGATACGCACGATCTCATGCACAAGGCAGTAGGTTGGATGCTTCGAGAGGTCGGTAAGTACGTCGACGAATCGCTTTTGACGTCTTTTCTTGATGTCCATGCAAAGACGATGCCTCGGACAACACTCCGTTATGCGATAGAACGACTAACACCAGAACAGCGGGCACACTATATGCAACTTAAAGCGCGTTAATAGTGCTAGCTGTGTTTTATTTATTACGTTCAACAAAAGTCAGCGCGTAGCCGATTTTACCTGCACGACCAGCACGACCTATGCGGTGCACGTAATCATCATATGTCTGAGGAATAGAGAAGTTGACGACATGTGTAATATCTGCAACATCGATTCCACGAGCAGCCACATCGGTCGCAACAAGAATTTTAGTTTCGTTGCGTTTGAAGCTTTCAAGTGCGCGACGTCGCTGACCAAGATTCTTACCGCCGTGAATCGAGCCAGCAGAAAAACCACGTTCTACAAGTTCTTTGCTGAGCTTCTCGACACCACGCTGTGTTTCATCAAACACAATCGCCTTGGTGGTAGCTGGATTGATGAGCAGGTCATGTAGCTTATCGATTTTTTCATGCGAATGGTCATAGTGAATAACATCTTGATGGACATTATCACTCGCTGCACTAGCCTTGAGCGAAATACTGACTGGATTGCTCGTGAAACTCTCAATAAGTGTTCGAATCCGGGTATCCATGGTCGCAGAGAAAAATAGAGATTGATGAGGCAGTGTAACGGATTCGAGAATAAATCGTACATCTGGCAAGAAGCCCATATCGAGCATACGGTCAACTTCATCAAGTGCAACGATAGTGACGCGGTTGAGCTTTAAGCTTCCACGTTTCAAGTGATCTTTAATACGTCCTGGTGTACCGATAATGATACGCGGGTTACGTTGCAAGCTACGGAGCTGATAGCTCATGCTGGCGCCACCAATGAGTAAGACGCCAAATAAGTTACTGCCACGTGCCAAATCTTGCATTTCTTTTTCAATTTGCTGAGCGAGCTCGCGAGTCGGAGCCACAATAATTGTTGCAGCTTTTTGATCGGTGAGCAGCTTCTGTAGTATCGGTAATGCGAAAGCAGCCGTTTTTCCAGTCCCGGTACTTGCAAGACCAACAATATCCTTACCAGTGAGTGCAACGGGGATTGCTTGATCTTGGATTGGTGATGGGGTGATGTAGTTTTTCGCGATAAGATTACGTTGCAAAGTGTCAATAAGATTAAAATCGGCAAATGTGTGCATTGATTCGTACGGTTCTTCTTCTTTGAATGTTGCAACTTGAACGAAGCGGGCAGGGTCGATATATTGACCGGCTGGCCGTCGTGACGAGCGATTTGTGTTTGTGCGACGTTGCCCTGAACGGTTTCGTGCATATTTTTGCGCAGCTGAAGAGCCACGACTTGATTTATAAGAGTATCCCATTAAAAAAGGATCCTTTCGATTTTAGGTTTTTACTCGTGATTGTCTATGTTGAAGACGAGTAAAAGTTTCTAAAACGACCCGGATCCAATAATGAACAATAAAAGAATATTAGCATAATAAATTTTAAATGTCAATAACAGAGCAATCAAGAAGTTAGTAGTTGCCTTGTGCTACTATCTTAAAAAGGACTTTCTATGAATAAAAAAATAATCTTCAGCATCATTACGGTCGTAACTATCATCAGTGCATTTTATGTGTATAAAACCCAGGAAAACGTAGCAGATGAGTCAGTGACCATGCAGAAGCCTCTGTATGTTGCTATGGGTGATTCAGTCGTAGCCGGGATAGGGTTGGGCGCGGGAATACCTGGTACGTGTGGGCGCACAGACCAAGCCTACTCAAACAAGATTGCTGAAGTAAAAAACTATGAACTAAAAAATATCGCTTGCTCCGGCGCCACGATTGAGCGAGGTATCATCGGAGTACAAAAAGTCGGCGATAATATAGAGAAATCTCAACTCAAACAGCTCAAGGAAATACCAGAGCCAGAACTCATCACTATTACAATTGGCGCGAACGATATAGGTTGGGTAGAATCGGTCGCTCGATGCATTACTGCGACGTGTGGTTCTGAAGCTGAAACTCAAACTGTTGCAGATTCGATTGCAAACGTACAAACGAATCTGTCAAAAGTATTTGGTGAATTATCTTCAATGTATAGTTCGGACGCGAAACCCAAAATAGTGGTTACCAATTATTATCAGGTTATTCTGGAGTCAGAGGCAGAATGTCCGGCATTAACAGGAGTGAGCGATACCGAACTTGCGTGGATCAAAAGTCAAATACAATTGTTCAATGCGAGCATTGATGCAGTAGTTAAAGACTATGCTTTCATCACAGCGGTGCCTATCGATTTCAGTGGTCATGGTCAATGTAGTCAAGAGAGCTGGGTTCAGGGACTCACGGATAAAGCACCATTTCATCCGACTGTTCCAGGGCAACAGGCTATCGCAGACGCGGTTTTGGAAGTGTTTGAAAAGTAGTGCCTGAAAAGATTTGCTTATTTCTTGGCTTCACTTATCAAACAGAATAGCTCTAAAAATTGAACGTGCGTACGAAAGTATCGATAGTGTCGGTATACTTCAGCTCTCCACCTTCACCTGCGTAGTAGGTCACGCCTTTTCCTGAGTTATTTTTAAATTCATAGGTAAGGTTAAGCCCTCCACCATAATCTCCAATACTCTTCACAACCTTATCGCCATTGATGTCCAACTCTTCACAGGTGTAATCGCTAATCGGCTTACTTTTCTCAATGTTCTCTATTTCTGCTTCAATCAAGCAAGCAATCGTTTCGTCTGCAGGCTCTGCTCTTGTATAAATAAGCATGCTATTTGAGCGATCATCACAATCAACAGCTTTGTCATCGTCTGGATAAGCAAGCATCATCTTTGAGTCTATAGAGTCGCAGTTCATTTCACTCCAGCCGTCTGGTAGTGTGTATGCTGATTTTTTCTCCGCCACTTCTGTTTTCGTTGTATCGTTGTTTTGCGTTGCTTCGCTCTTTGAGCTAGTGTTTTCATCGTCTTGGTTCGCGACATACCAGCCTGCTGCCCCCACGACGGCAACTATAAGAAGGAGCACTAATATCCCTGTTAATCCGAATCCGTTTTGCTTCATTTTCATCTCACCACCCTCACTTTAAAATATAAAAAACTGATTTCATAGTAGCAATAGTACTCTATAAGTCCAATTATTTTTGTGAATCAAGGATTTGCTGAGTTACGATTTAGCTATTCTGAAATTCTTACAGAATTAATGATGTCATCAAATACTGGTTTGTATATATGATAATCAATGCCAGAT
Source organism: Candidatus Saccharimonadota bacterium (assembly GCA_035329185.1). Classification (GTDB taxonomy): domain Bacteria; phylum Patescibacteriota; class Saccharimonadia; order Saccharimonadales; family SZUA-47; genus JAGQMY01. Next base: position 41,913 of record DAOLHH010000002.1, read on the forward strand.
ACGTTCTTTGCGGAGTAATAATCACCTTTGTACAGTGTCGTTTTTATAAGTACTCCATATTTTTTACCGAGAATACCCACCGTAAGTCGCTGTTCATTACTATCAGACCCAGTAGCACCATAGGCTGAATAATCAGCAATTTCATAAAATGCGGGCAAAGCGTTAATCTCATAGACAATATGCTCACTGTCGCCACCTCCTAATTCAAACAAAAAATCTTTAACCCAGTTGTATACGTCGGTATAGTTTTCTGCCTCAAAAGCATAGATGTCGATACTAAACTGATCAAAGTTTGTGTAGGTTTCACCTACTGGATTCAGTACGACGCAGTCCAATATATGAGCACTACTATATACATTTATGGTAGCCCCCTTCAACTTAGAACAATCTTCCGCAACTTTAAAAGTGTCTGGTAGTTGAAACGAAATTTTCTCATCAAGAATAGTAAGAGTTTTTCCGTTTTGAATTCTGTTATTATCTTCTTGCTGAGTTGTTTGTAGCTCTTTATCGTATTCAATTTTCATTGTCACTATATTCCATGCCGCAACAGCCACTAGAGACAAAACTAGAACCACAAACAAAATTTCAAGCGTACCAAAGCCGGATTTAAGTTTTTTCATGAGTTAGTTCCCCCTAATAAACATAAGTATTGCATAGGTTTGGGGTAAATGCACTTTGTTTGGGGGTATTGCTTGGTAGCGCAGTTAAACACGATTAGAGCATCATCCAAAGTGTCATACCTAGATGGTAGTAACTATTTAATAATGAAGTAACGACCTAAGCCTACTTTTAAACGGGTGATTTAAGAAAATATGCAGATCAGAATCGGACTCGAGCAAATAGTCCACTACATGCCAGAATTCATTTATTTTTTCGTGCTTTAACCCTTCGGTTCGTGTTAATTTTTGTCCCGATAGCGAGTTTACGAATGAATTTGGCACATCTGTAAGCGTGCACGCAAGTTCTGATTGACCCACTACTTCACCATATCGGCAAGCGAAAGTTACATGGTCATTTTGGTCGTTTTCATCATCCCATGAACCTAAAATACAAGTAAAATAAACTTCTGGCTTGTTGTTGTGGCGGTGAGCTTCAAGAAAAGCGACTGTGAACGCCTCGCCCCTATCCAGAATAAACCTCATTCATCAAACTGTCATTAATTGATTGAATACCGCAACATTATCATCGAATAATTTCGCAAGATCTTGAGTTGGATTGCTTGCAACAAGTCTGCCATCAGCAACCCGAAGACCAGTTCTATGCCAGGCGCACTGGCTAGCGTAACTGTTAGTCAAAGTAAAACTACCTACAATCTGGCGCAATTCAGCAATCCTGCTCGGAGCTACTGGACCAGTAATAATAAAGTGAATCTGCCTTGTGAGTAGTCCTTTAAAAGCTCGCAATTCGTCGGCAAAAGTAGCCCAGTCCTTCGCTTTAAGTGTCTGTACATCCATTGCGATAATCTGAACGGCAACGTTTACATTCAACCAATTAGCCCACATAACCAGGCTCTTTCGGCTGTACCAATAAATATGCGGAACAGTAGTTATACCCAGAGCTTGCATCTCTTCGTAGACAACTAGGCTACGCTTCACATTAAATATCTTCTCCGGGTGGGGATGTATATCCCATATCGAGTAATTGATCGATGTCACCAGATCAAAACCTAATGCCGCTAATCGGCGTAAAACATTGCCTCGTTTTGGCCAGATATTCTCTATGAGTCGGTCTTTACCATAGGCAAGAAGTAATAGCTTCGTCTCTGCAGGCACACCCATACGCATATGCACATCAGCTGGGGTCAAAAGTTTGTCACGCGACACGACCTCACCAAGATGAACACCAACCCAAGCAGGCCTAGTGTGGGCAAGTAGCTTACTGCTCCCCTTTTGAATCCCAGGCACATATACGGGCAGGCGTGGCAGTTGTTGTTCAACTGCCGTAACCGTATTAAGGTACGGCCCTTCAACCGATGCCATCTGAAACTGATGATCTTCCGAATCTTCGGCAAGAGGCTGATATTCAACACTTGCCATCTCGTAGTTATTGCAATGACCATCTTCATCGTCAATAAAATCCATATATGGACAAATCTCGCTTCGCACAGAGTCTAGCGTTAGCTGAGTCATAGTTGACCCAGCCCTTGTACCGAAATTATCACGATACGTGTATCGGCACTGGTCACCACGACTGAATCAATCGTTCCCTGGTAGACATATTTCTTGCGCATACAACGCAATATCTGAGTAACGTACTCGCCCTCGTACACGCCCAGGTGGGCACCATTACCTGCCGTAATTATAAGTTCGCCCCTTATAGCACTAGGCATCAGGGTAATAGCTTGACCTGCATGGGCAGACATTGCACTAGCTCCATCGAGAACCACTTCTTCAGTGAAAGCGAATAAACAACCCGCCGCCATTTCTGGCGCCGGGCCCGAACCACCTCCAACTGCTACCGGATCACTACTGTACGACGGTTTGTGTCGCACCACCCCTGTTTGATTTGTACTACTACCTTTACCCATTTTAACCTCCAACGGTCAGTTATGTTATATTGGAGGTAGACGAAAACTCGTCGACCTCAGAATCGCTAGATTGCCTTGGCCTCTAAACTAAAGCAGCTAGCGATTTTTGTTTGCTGGGATTTGTGTCTGTGCTTGCGCCACTGTATTCCCTCACAGCCGGCTCTCAAGGAGTTACTACTGATTATAAAGATTCAGATCAGTTCTGTCAAGATAATAATACACTAAAATTAAGCATAAGAGAAATAACTGTCATAAATGTTAAAAAATCTTTACATAAGTTATAAAAAATCAATAAAAACTATTGACAGTTGCATAAAAAATTTATACACTTGGATTATCAAATGAGTCTGGTGGAATTACAACGAAAGGAGTCTTATGATATCTGTTGCAGATAACATTCGTGAGCTACGGGAGGGAAAGGGCTTAAGCCAATCTGAGGTAGCTCAGATAATAAATCTAAGCAGGCCTACCTATAATGCTATTGAGACTGGTCGCCGTGAACCAACCATCAAAGAATTGAATGCGATTGCTGGCATCTTAGGAACAACTCTAGAGTCAATACTATTTAATTCCCAGCAAACTGGCATTACTAACTCCAGATTAAATAAGTTCAAGCAGTTAATACTAAATTGCTTACAGTATGGTTCTGACCAGCATGATCAGCGAATTACTAAAACCAAATTAGCAAAGCTTGTTTATTTAGCTGACTTTGCACAGTTTCAACGTACAGGAGAGCCCATGACGGGGCTTAGTTATAGGGCTATTCAGCAAGGACCTGTTCCGGACGCATATTTCAGGATTATCGATGAGTTGTTTGAAAATGGATCAATCACTATTGAACAGCGTGGTACAGCGATGATGATTCGTGCGAATGAATCTGCTCCTACTTCATCACTTTCGACAGGTGAACTCGATTTGATTAAAGAGGTTTGCGCAAAGTGGCAAGGTAAGTCAACTCAAGAAATTGTTGACTATACACATAATCAAGCTCCTTGGAAGGCTACAGAGGCAGGGGCTGTAATACCTTACGAGCTAATAACTCTTGAAAGTCCTGACAATATCTTCTGAACTGGTATTCTCCTTACTGTAAAATAGTTTAATATTTGACTAATCATTGTCTTAATACATTTAGTAAAGTTGGTTGGCTACAGCCTGCTATTCAGGAAGTCCATAGTTGCAAAGGCTGATATGCTAACACTTGCGACGGTCGTGCAAGGGAAAAGAGGTCGGACCTACGTAAGTATTACTTTGTGTCAGATAATGATGTTGGCAGAACTCGACTATGAATGCTCACTCGGCAACGTGCTTTTCAAGCACGCTCGCTCAGCCCAAGGGGTATCGAATGATACCCAAGCAATGATTCCTCAACATGCCACTGGCATGCCTCAGTTATCGAGAAAATAGTTCTTTTATCATCTCATAATCAGGACGCGCTACTTCACGCTCATCGTCAAAAGAAATCTTATTATTCAGGTCTCTTTCGATTTTTTTTAAAACCCAATTTTTTAGCTCTTCCAAGCTTATAGTCTTGCCAAATGACCATGCCGCATAAATATAAAAATCAGTCTGTAAATGTGCTAGCGAATCTGCTGTCGCAAGTATTAAACCTTCCTTGCTTTTAGGACGCTCGTCGCCATGACAACTGTGGTAGCGAATGGCATCATCCACAACTAAGGCAATTTCTCCGTCAGTATAGCCAACCTCTAGCATCAGTTCCTTCGCAATAGCAAGACTCCTTTCTTCATGACCAGCGATTGCGCGCGCCATCTCGATATCCGCTATATCGTGCAATAAAGCTGCAATTTCACAAAGCTCTTCACTAGCACCGTACTTTTCAGCTAACTCATGAGCGCTCTTGGCTACCAAAAGCACATGATTCTTGTATAACCAGTCGCTCCACTCGTCACGGTGAGGATTATTGCTTTGGTATAGTTCCTGAACTTTAGTGCGCACTAGCTCCAATTTATTCATGGCATAATCATACCACTTGTGTACTGGGTAAAATCCCAAGACACAAAAAATAGTTCCATTTCTGGAAGCATTTCTGATCTGGCAATCTGAATTGATTGCGGGTCCGCCAGCTGGCGGAAGGACTCGACTATCTGATGCTCACTCGGCAACGTGCCTAGGGCACGCTCGTTCGGGTAGCGGGGGCACTCCAACGCACGATGTTAGACTAGCTGGGAGCTATTCCAACATCTAACTAAATTCTGTACAAATCAGTTGATTTGACTAATTTCGAACCTTTTTGGCTCGAGTCATGACTTCTTGGTTGCTAAGGTAGTTTTAGAACAAACTATTAGCTGTGTTGAGCGGGTGGAAACTTGAATTAATTTAGTTTCACTGACTTGGAGATAATTTCACTAAAGTTCTCAATAGCTTTTCTGTCGTATGTTGATTGCTTAGAACATTCGTTACCACTACAAACGTCTGGAAGTACTACTTTAACCATATTTACACCAGACACGAAGAGCAAAGTAGTAGCAGAAAACGGACCATCTCCAACGGTATAGTCGTAAACAACTACACCTGAGTCACTAGTCCTGCTGAATAAATCAAACTCATCACCAACTTTTGTGCCGTCAGGGAATCGTCCAAGCTTTGTGATCGTCCAATTTTCATTCAATGTACTGTACGATATTGTCGGACCAAATCCACCTCCAAATTCGTATCCATCTGCACTGTGCGTAATCGCAGGGTGCCAGTTATCATTTAAATCATCAATGTTTTTCCATTCAGTAGGATATACAAAACTGAATTCATCACCTTGATACAGTTCATAGCCATCAGGGGTATTCGCAATCTGATCCATGGTCTGCGGATTATCATTAGCTTGCACTTTGCTGTCATGCTGTGGGGTCTCCTTTTGTTGAGTCTCGACATCTTGATTCTGCGACCACACATAATAACCTGCAAACCCAAGTACAGGGACGATCAGTGCTATTAGCAACCCCTCTACTAACGTAAATCCTTTTTGACCGTTCATTTGGTGCTTCTTGATCATCTTATTGTATGTTAGCACAAACAAAGTAAGTCTCGAACCTGAATTACAGAGGTAGAAATACGTAAACCAAAAAGAGATTGGCATGAAAGTTTGATTAATATCTGTAATTCTTACTTGGTAGCGTTGGCAGGAAATATGGTAATTTGACGGGCTTTCGCGTGAGCAAGCTCCCAAGGTCCCGTACAAATTAGCGAATCTGCGACCTTTTCAAGCGGGGGCACTCCAACGCACGATGGTAGACTAGCTGGGAGCTATTCCAACATCTAACTAAATTCTGTACAAATATGAAATTTGACAGAATTCGAACCTCCCGCTGTGCGGGACGGCTCGGAGTCGTGCACCAGATGCCAAAATAAAAAGCCCTCATCTAGAGGGCGTCTTATTTTGGTAGCGGGGGCAGGACTCGAACCTGCGACCTTGTGGTTATGAGCCACACGAG
>DAOLHH010000003.1:0-19074 GCA_035329185.1 Candidatus Saccharimonadota bacterium
TAGATCAGACCCAGCCTTAGTGCTAGAGTAGGGGCTCGATGGATTGTAAGGTGTTTCGGGTGTAAATTTTGATGGGTCGTTAAGCTCTAAATCTCCATATACTTCATCGGTTGAGATATGGTGCAAGCGTTTACCGTGTTTTCGTACTGCCTCCAGAATCCGATACGTTCCTATGAGATTACTTTCAACGAAAGGCCAAGGATTTGTCAGCGAATTATCGTTATGCGATTCGGCTGCAAAATGCACAACGAGGTCGTTTTCTGCCACTAGCGAATCGATAAGTTCTGCATTTGTAATATCGCCGGTTACAAACTCAATCTCGTTTAGGACCGGTTCTAGTGTTGCTATGTCACCAGCATAACTTAGCTTATCTATAACTGTGATTTTCCAATCAGGTCTTTCTTTTCGAACGAGATAGACAAAATTTGATCCAATAAATCCGGCTCCACCCGTGACAAGTACTTTTTTCATATATTAATTTTATAACGGTTTGGCGTAAAACGTACATTGTGAAAAATCGAAAATGAAAATGGAGACAATAATACATCATAAACGAATCATAAAGTAAGCTCGTTCGACAATTACATTTCCTAGGCATTAAGAGTGATTCGATACCAAATAGAACGTAAGAGAGAACTGGAAATTAAGTACCGACCACTGAACCATTCGCCGTAGGAAGCAAGCTATCTTTCGTTCGGATAACTTCATCAAACTGATAGCCAAGACCTTCAAAAATCTCGATTGACCCAAGCGATCGTTTTTGTATGGCGCCGTAAGACATATTTGTTATGTAAATCGTTTCGCTGTTACCCTTCAAAAGTGCACCTTCACGGTATGTTAAATCAGGCCCGCTCGGCAAGCTATCGTCGCCACTAAAGAACGTGTCAACACGTCCAAAATTGTAAGCATAGCTAAGGAATATCGGTAATGACGCGGTGCTTCTCAATGTCTGATCTTCTACAAGAAATACCTCATTAGAATCCTCGTTCCGTATAAGCGAACCGTCTGGATGTGTCGTGTCGCTCTCGCTTAATGGAGTGCCTGTAGGTAGGGCATCTATCACGCTCGTTGGAACGACGAGCACATCCTTAAACGATAGCCCAAGTCGTTGAAAGTTTTTAAATGAACCAACTGATCGTTTTTGGTCGCCACTGTCTGTGGCGTCAGTCATGTATACGGTTGATTGTCCATTGCCACGTAGTAACGTTCCTTCACGATAGTCGCTTATAGCAGAACCTTCTACTAAGTCCTCGTCGCCAAGTGTCGCAATCTTCACGTTGTCATGTTTATAGCCTTGGCTCAAGAATACGTATAGTGAACTCAAACTGCGGCGCTGTCCGCTTCCGACCAAGAATACCTCAGGATCATTCGGGAATCGGATGAGTGTACCGTCAGGATGTGCGAAACTAATGTTTACGATGGTCTCACCAAACCAATCGTTAAACATGCGCCAGAAATTACGGTTTCCATAGGCGCTACAAGAATCGCCCGTGCCATATAGATTGCCCAGGGCTGCAGCATTAGGCTGGTATGGGGTGTAATTGTATAAGCCTGCAGTTGCTTGATTTTCAATGAATACAGTGGAGCTTCCGCATGCACCATTGGGACTGTATTGGATGTCATTATTTCGATTTGCGCGGTAGCGGAAAACCTCAGATTGTTTTGCGTATCGTTGGTATTGACGCGCAGCATAGTACAGTTGATTAAAGAAGCCTGCAAATTCAGGATCACAAGGTGCGGTATCGGGACAAGAGAATCCGGTTGCTTTTTCGTACTGTACTGGCCATGGCCAATCATCAGTGATGAGAGATTGTTCTTTTTGCAGTAATACAATAAGTACCTTTTGACTAATGTTACAGGCCTTGCCTACCTCGCGGATTATTTGTGCTGCCGTTCTAGTCCCAGAGGAAACTGATCCGGTACAGTACGCATCTGCAGGTTTACCTGAAACGCTAAATGAGCCATCTTTTAAGCATGTGTAGGGTGGAGCAGGCTTGCCATTTGCAGCTGCCCATTGCTTACGCGTCATACCAGTTGAATAGTAGGGCTTGTCTCCGTTGGTGTCGCAATCATCTACCTTAGAATCAAGAAAGGATTGAATTTGCGCAAGACTGAGCCCTTCTTTATTGAAGAAAACGGAATCATCAATAATTCGGCCTGGATTAAAATCGTTACCGCTTAAGGCTGAAGCTTTTTGATTCGGTTGAATAAACATGATCATAGAGCCAGTAAATAGGGCGGATACGACGAGGCAGAATAAGCGTTTCATGGTTACTGTACCTCAAACGTTTTTTCTGCGCTAAACTTGGTGCCATCTATCGCTATATAGCTGACAACGACTTTCCAGTTACCTAGTTTCGTAAATTCATCTCTCGGTACGATAAATGTTGGGCAAATTGTCTCCGATACATCCTTTATACCCATCGTGTCCTTAGTAATCTGGAGCGAGTTGTCGTCTGAATACGTAAAGGTTGCCTTACATACACCGCCATCTTCAAAAATATCTCGAACATATGCTGAAACTTCAATGTTTTCGGAATACTGCTCAGCTCGTGTGATTACAAGCGAAGCATCTCCTTCGGTAGAGGTTTCTTCTTGCGATGGTAAGTCGTCCTTTTCGGTTTCGGTATCGACTGGAGACTCGTTTGATTCCTTGTCTTTTGACATGTTTGTTTCATTTACGGATTTCGAGATGGTTTCAGGGTTTGTTTCACTCTTTTGTTGAGTGGAAACATCTGAATCTCTGCGTAGAACGAGAAACACGCCAGCCAAACCGACAATGATTATGAAGGCGGAAAAAAGGATTTTTTTATTTTTATTTCGTGTATTTTTATTGTAATTCGACACAAGTAGATTATAGCATAAAAAGTATTAAAAAATCAATTTTACTTCAGAGTGAAATCGATGAGGTTGTATGCTGTCTTAGGTGCTACAATGATGAACAAGCGAGGGATTTATGAAAAAACATCTTCCACACCTTTTATATAAAGGACTTTTTGCTATCATCGTTGAAGCTTCAATCGTGTCAGCGGTAGTGGGAATTTTGCTTGTTTGTAAGCAATTCACGGCAACGAACGTTATTTTGCTTTCGATAGTCCCTGTTTTGTGGAGCTTTAAGCTAGTTGCAGGGCTAAAGTTGCCTGATGTGAGCGGCCACTGGTCAATAGATATTATTGCGCTCCTCTTTATGGTTAGTTGGGTCGGATATAATTTAGCATTTGTTTCACAGAGCGTCTTTCTCGTTCGAGATCCTGGCGTCTATACGGTAACGGCAAAGTGGCTTACTTCTCATAAGAATACTGATATTCCATATGACCGAATTGAAGGTGATAATGACGTTTTTTACCAAAGTCTTGGTATTTGGAGAGATATTAAGCACGGTGACGAAGATGTGCTGCAACCCCAAGGATCACATCTTTTGCCAGGGATGCTCGCATTTGGGGCGAAGCTAACAAATGAAAAGTTTATTTTTAAAGGAAACGTAATCTTTGGCGGAATTGCATTGTGTGCAGTATATCTTTTTGCAATTCAATTTATGAGGCGTTGGTGGGCTTTTATAGCTGTAGTTATACTGGGAGTTTCGCTTCCGTTCCTTTATTTTGCCCGCGACGCGTATACCGAAATAATTGCAATCTTATTTGCCTTCTCAGTACTTGCTACTATAGCGATTAACGATAGAATGAAGCACACTAAACGCACTCAAAAAACGAAACGAGCACTCTGGCTACTTATTGGAATAATGGCTGGCGCAGGATGTCTTGCGCGGCCCGATGGATATCTAGTTGCTGCATCCATTTTATGTTACTTGCTCTATGGTAGGTTGTTTCGAGCTTATGACTTAAAGTCATCGGTATTTCCATTTATATTAGGGCTTGCACCTTTAGCGTTGTTTGCATACCTTGATTTAACCATAATGACTACTTCGTACTATGAAGGGCATGGCACATTGGTGAAAGCTGAAATTATACTCTTGCTATTACTTTCTGGCGTAATAGTAGTAGCGAATAAGATGCTGCGGCTGTTGTCGAAGATTTCTTTTCAGCGACGCCTGAAAAAACTATTAAATAATCGCAATCGGAACGGCCTGTTTATTGCGGTGCTTTTCTCACTCTTTCTTGTTCTTATGTACAGTAGGCCAATTTGGTATACGGCACATTCAGGTGGAAATGGCTATGGCGGGCTCGTTACAGCCAGTATTCAGCAACAGCGTGGCGATGTTGTAGACGGCAGAAGGAACTATGCGGAATTATCATTCCATTGGGTGAGCTGGTATATCGGAGAGATAGTTTTTGTCATGGGCTTGATTGGACTAGTGTACGCCACATATAGTGCAGTGGCGCGTAAAGATGATCGATTCATCCCTCCGCTCATTGTGTTACTTTCGGGTTTTCTACTCTATGCTATTAAGCCGAGTATTACGCCAGATCAAATTTGGGCCGTTCGCAGGTTTTTGCCCGTAGCCATCCCTGGAATGATAGTGTTCTCATTGTTTACACTCGAAAAAATAACCCAGCAATGGAGCATCTCTTATTCAAAATATTTTCGTGTAAGCATGATGATACTAATCTCTATTCTGCTTCTGACGCCAGCGCTTACTGTTTCAAAACCGTTCGCAAAATTACAAGAGAAGAATAAACACCTGAATGCACTCATTGATTATTGTCAGCAATTGCCCGAAAATGCATACGTAATTTGGATAGGAAGCAGTCTTGTACAACACACCGTACAAACGACACGCACATATTGCGGACGACAATCAGCTGGTTTAAGTAACTTTATTCTTAAAAAAGAGACGCCCCAAAGATTTAACACAGAGGCTCTTAAAACGGTCAGCAAACAATTACGTGCCCAGGGGTATGAACCTATAGCCGCCGTCAATGGTACGCTTAAGGCGAGTTATGATAGTACACTTTTTGGTGCTTTTAACCCTGCAATTGTGTATCGAACAGAATCTATTGAGCAGACGCTCTCGTCTTACCCAACAAAAGTAGTGGAGTCATATGAATCTATAGAGCTCGCACGTATTGATGAGAATGGTAAAATCGTACAAATGACTAATCGTTAAATTGAAAGTTGGATATGGAAGGGTATAGTCTCGGGAAAGCACCACGCAACAAAGCATCACGTGAAAAGAAAATTCGAAAAATAAAAAAAATTCTATCGCAAGAGAGATCAAAGAAAACGAAAAGTCTGCTCGACATTGGTACCGGTGGAGGATTTATAGCTTCGTCATTTTCGCAAGACGGTATCAAGGTATCTAGTGTAGATGTTGTAGATTATCGTGTAGAAAAAAGTGGTTATACGTTTAAAGTAGTTACATCTGAGTTACTGCCTTTTTCCGACAATTCTTTTGATGTTGTTATATCTAACCAGGTTATCGAACATGTCGCAGATGCATCGCTACACTTACAAGAAATGAAACGCGTATTAAAACAAGACGGCATAATTTATTTAGCGTCTCCAAATAAATTTTGGCTAACCGATCCACATTACAAACTTCCATTTATTTCATGGCTACCGCGCCCATTAAGCGCTCTATATCTCAGGGTCTTTCGCGGTAAAAAATGGGATATTTATTCGCTCTCATTGCGTACGCTGAAAAAGTTGGTTCGCCAGAACGGACTTACTATGAAGGACTATGGATGGGAGGTCCTTACACATGCCCGCAAATATGAACTAAAAGTAAATCCAGCAATTGGGTATATGTTGAGCGTAACACCACGATTCATAGGGAAGGGGCTTCTCCATATAATCCCTACGCATGTAAAAGTATTACGAAAAGACGCATGAAAGAGACTTTAATTGTTATTGCTTCAACATTTCCTCGCTGGAAGCAAGATAGCGTGCCTACTTTTGTAAAGGATTTTGCCGATGCGCTATCAGATGATTTCGAAATAACGGTAGTCGCTCCGCACTATGGTGGTGCACTTAAGCGAGAGAAGATGGGCGCGCTCAATGTTCGTAGATTCCGATATGCCTATCCAGTCAGAGCTGAAAATATTGTATACGAAGGGCATGCAGCGCAAAAAGCGAATGCAAAGCCTCTGTATATCATCAAACTGTTAAGTTATGTAATCGCTTGTTTTTGGTCTACACTCCGAGCAACGAAAGGGAAAAGAACAATCATTAATGCTCACTGGATAATCCCACAGGGTTTTGTGGCGATTTTGGTCGGTTATTTAACCGGCTCTCGCACGATTATGACGGTGCACGGCGGGGATGTTTTTACGTTAAATGGAAAGTATATGTTAATGGTTAAACGATGGATATTGCGTCACGCAGATGAAGTAATCGTGAATAGCTCTGCAACTCGAAATGCATGTGAAAAAATATATCCTGACAGAAGATATACAGTAATACCTATGGGGATAGATGCCTACCAGAAAGAGATACGAAGGCGTAAGGGTAGTGGAGTGCACCTTCTTTTTGTAGGGAGACTGAGTGTTGAAAAAGGTGCTATTTACGTGTGCGAAGCGATGGAAATACTTAAGAAAATTCGAGATGCTAACTTTCATCTTTCAATTGTTGGAAACGGCCCTGAACTAGATACTATAAAAGAATTTGTAAAAGAACATCATCTTGAGAAAATTGTATCGCTGGAGGGTTGGTTGCAAAAAAATGAGCTAAAACACCGCTACCGGGACGCAGACGTTTTCATAGGACCTTCACTTGAAACACCAAATGGATGGAAAGAGGCTCTTGGCCTAACGTTTGCTGAAGCTTCCTATGCAGGTTTGCCAGTTGTTGCAACAAAAACGGGCGGCATACCAGACGTTGTTAAAGATGGTATAACCGGCTTGCTCGTTCAGCAAAAATCAGCACAAGATATTGCCAAGGCTGTTCGTTACTTGTATAACCATCCAGAAATTGCAAAAGCAATGGGTATCGCAGGCCATAAACATGTCGCTGATAATTTTACATGGGAATCAGTGGCAAGTCGTTATAAATCGGTATTTAGAAAATATCTATAAGTTATTCAGGATGTGTTTAGCCGCTGCAAATGGCAAGGTCGAGATGCCTAAACGTTTTTTTACGAGCGCATATAACACGACATTCTTGGCAGTTAATGATAGTGCTACTGCGAGGGCTGCTCCATTAATGCCAAAGAGTGGCACGAATATTATGCTCAAAATAATATTCAGGATTAGGATTGTTGAGACTGTGCCGTATGCTAATTCTTTTTGGTTACCCGTCATTGCAAGCATCTGGACGGTCGAGCCAGTAGCGAGATTGAACGTATGGGCAAGTACAAGTATGCGGAGCGAATCAATTCCGGTTTCTCTAAAGCTTGCACCGAATAATCCAAGTACCTGACTCGGTGCAAAATATAAAATTAAAATAAAAGGGAGGCCTGCTAACAGGGATAGGGCAGATGATTTACTTGCAACTAGTTCTAGTTTTTGTAGCTCTTTTTTTGTATAAAGTTCTGAAAATTTTGTCGTTGCAATGGCGTTAACCGCATTAAGAATGAGGCTTATAAGTGCTGATAAGCGTAGCGTAGCGCTGAATACACCTACAGCACTTGCAGGCAGCTGAGTACCAAGAATCAAAACATTTATTTGCCCTGTCATCTGGTTTGAAAAGTCTACAAATAGCAAGGGAGCAGCTACAATGATGAGAAGCTTCTTATCGAAAGCTCGGTGTTTATTCGTAGGAGGCATGATTCGTTTGAGTACGAATGAACACATAACTGCAGATATGAATGTGCCGGCAACCATACCGATTACGGCGCTCCCAAGCCCAATTCGATTGCCAGCGATAAAAATAAATAATAGAGTAATAATATTTTGACTTGCCCGCTCAAGAAAAACAGATTCTTTCACTGCCTTGAGACCACTTAAAAAGCCTGTCCGTACGTATAGGAGAGCCATTGGTGTTAATGACAGTGAAAATAATTTTATATAAGAAGTGAGTTCAGGCTGGTGAAAGATGTGGGTAGCAAGGTAGGGTGCGCTAATATATGTGGTGAACGTTAATAAAATGCTTAGTCTGAACGTGATTGACTCTGCACTATGTAGGAGACCTTTGAGGCCCTCCCAGTCTTTGTCAATTTTGAATCTTGGTATAAATCGAATGACGGCTCTATTAAAACCGAGTCTACCAACTAACGACAACATGAATATGATAGTAAAAGCGAGTGAGAATATTCCAACTCCTTGAGCACCAAATGAACGCGCTAGCACCAAGTCCAGTGCTATCTGAACGAAGCCTGCAACACCCAGTACGATGAAGGCCCACATTGAGTGCCTTACGACTTCAAAAAAATCTTTGTCGCTCGTTTTAGTCAATCGTCTTAAATTAATGCTCACAATATTTCCATACTTCCGACGTAATAATATCAGCGGGTTTATTTGCACGTATTACGCGTATCAACTCGTATCGTTTAGCAAGCTTCTTGTAAAGAGCAAATTTTGATTTTAAGTAATCGATGCCTTGGTCTGGTTGGCGACTACGTTGCATGATTTCTTGAGGCGAAATACTCATCAGGAACGCATGATTTGGTCTAGGGATAAGCATTTTTTTAAGTTTTGTTGATTGTTTTAGGTAGCTTATGTTTACTAGCGTGTCGTAAAAATATCTATCTGACAAAACGATATCGTATCCTTGTATCGACAGTTTCTTTTTAAGAACGAGGAAACGAACGATATCAATGGGCAGTAGAATTTCTCTGAGCATAATTGATAGTGCAGACGCCGAAGTGACTCCTCGTTCGCTCGCCAGATTACTTGTAGATTTTTTCTTTAGTTTTTGAGCCAATGAAAAATGAATGGCATGAAAGTAATAGGTCTTTTTGCCGTTCATTTCATACTTTTCACGCAACGCGCTTAGCTGTGTAGATTTACCACTTCCATCTAGACCGGAGATTGTGATGAGCTTCACGGATTTGACCTCGTCAATTCATCATAAAGCTTTTCATACTGTGCTGCAATTTTTGATATATCATAGTTAGCTTCTGTGTATTTTCGAGCTTTTTTACCGAGTTCATTTCGTTGCTTAGGATTTTTGTATAGGGTTATAAGCGCCGTTTCGAGTTCTATAAGATTACCAGTTTTTACTAAAATTGCATTTTGGTCGGATGAAAATTCTACCAGCACGGGGAGGTCAGATATGATAACTGGTTTTTCGCACGCCATTGCTTCAATAACAGCTAGAGGAACATCGAATTTTCCGTGCATGTTTAGGACGGGAAATATGATTACATCTGAAGCATTATATAAAGATGGCATATCGTCAAAAGTGTCAGTAAAAAGAACATGATCGGAGAGTCCCTCATGTTCAAGCTTCTCCTTAATCTCTTGTTTCTTGACACGATCAGCATCGTTCTTTATACGACAAGCAAAAATAAATAGTAAGTTTGGGATTTGTTTTTTTAGCCGAGGAATGAGCTCGGTCAATAAGTCTGTCGCACCAAGTCTCGTGTACTCTCCAGGGTATGTGATAATAAAGCGCCTAGCAGGAAGGTTGATCAAACTAAGCGAATGCGCGCTAGGTAGCCCGGGCTTATAACGGACAAGATCAATACCAGGATAGATACAAGTAACATTTCTATACCCAATGCTATCGAGCTTCCTTTTTGCAAATTGCGAATATGTAATGATCATGTCTGTCCATAGTAATTTTCTCAGTGTTGATTGTCCGTAAGAAGGATTGAGTGTTGCGATTGTGTGAACCGTCTTCGCGTGAGATCTACGGAAAATGGATTTTAATAAGGTGGTGTTCGTGCGGGTAGGAGTGAAAAAGAAATGAATTATATCGTACTCATTTCTTATTTTTCGTAATTTTAATAAACGTACTTTTTGGCGAGCGCTAAGGGTATCAGTACTATATAGTTTATGTTGCGTAACGCTCGAGTGTAGCTCACTAAGTTGCTGGTTTACGAGAACAGTTGGTGTGTACGATTTTAGTTTTTTCGTGAGTGAAAAAACAAAATTCTTGGATGCTTCGTCCCATGGCTTGGCGATTGGCCTTGATATAAATAGTGCTTTTTTCTTGTTCATTTTAGATTTTCTTGTATATACCCTATGAGCTCATGCCGTATTTGCATAGCCACATCTTCAAAAGACTTATTAGCATCAATAACAATTACCTCAGGACGATTAAGCATTAATTTGTCGTATGCACTGCAAGCTTCCTCAACCTTATCAAGGGGGTAGTCTTGTTTTCGAGCGTACGCAATTTTCGGGCTTACTCTCATGTAGAAGGTAATGTTCGGAGTTGACGGCATCCAGGTAATAATTGGATTTAGAATTGAACGCAATAAAGGTGATGAGATATATTTTTTAGTTGGATCGGTGATCATTGAATCGTAAAAATATCGATCGCAAAGCACAAGTGACCCACGGTATTTAGCCCATAGGGCCGGGATGATTCTCAGCTTGATATCAATCATACCAATACCCATAAGTAGTTTTTTAAATGAGGTGAGCTTTTTATCTTTTGCTCGCCCCTTCTCGATACCAGGTATCCAAAAATTTTTATTGCCAAAATAAGCTTCTTTCACGCCGAACGACGTTTTTAAAAAATCTGAAGCGCTTAAAGTAGATACAGCGGAAGATTTTCCTGAACCGTCGATACCAACAAACGCAACCAGCAGTCCCTTCCGCCGAATGCGATAATGTCCCCTAAATCTAATGAATCGATTGAAGTAAGTATTATAAATGCGTAACGTTTCACGCGCGTTGAAATTGAAATGCAAGCCCACGATGTATCGCTTGTTTAAGAGTACGTGTTTTATTAACGTAAGATCTGGTGTTTTTTTGAGTTTTTTTCGATTCTTCTCAAACGTATCAACCCATTTTTCAGAAGGGAGTGATAGGGTGTATTTTTTGCGTTTCGGTTTCGGCATGTCTTGATAAATAAAGTAAAGCGGGATGTAAGAACGTTTCTTAACGGCAATCGGTGCGGTATGGACATGGACAAGTACTTTTTTGCCAGAAAGTATGTCCCAGCCAATCAATATGAAGGCGACACCCTTCGTAGGCGACCAACGGACCACAAACAGTCTATTCTCTCTTGCAATTGAGAGGAACGTTTCTTTATCTCGGTCCGATATCCAAATATCAACATCACCACGGTCACCCGAAAGGTCTGCTTGTAAGTGCTCTAGGCTTTTGAAAGTACTATATTCAAGACCGCGACGTTCGATGTCTGAAAAAAGCTGATGGAAGAGTTGTAACATGAAAAATCGATGCCTTAAATTACATTTTCTATTATCATAGGTGTATGAGCATACTATCAAAAATGAGCCGTAATAAGAAGGTGGTTCTTTCTATAATCACTTTAGCGGTTGTATCTTTGGGTGGCACCTTTGCGTATCGACAAATAAATAACTCCACACTAAAACAAAACGCAACTAGTGAAAAATCTTTTACATTCGCGGCAGTGGGTGATTTTGGCGCTGGTACTGATTTTACCCAGACACTCCAATCTATCAAAGCAAGTTCTAGTGACTTTACCTTAGCGCTTGGTGATTTTAGTTATGGAAAAATACAGCCTGAATCTGCGTGGTGCGAGCTGGTCACTAAAGAGCTGGGAGCCGATTATCCGTTTCAGCTTGTCGTAGGCAACCACGATGAAGGGAGTAAGCCTGGCCAGGGGCACATTAAAGACTACACGGCGTGTTTACCAAATAAAATTACGCCAATAACAGGTGAGTACGCAACGCAGTACTGGTTTGATTACAATCGTCTTGCTCGATTTATTGTTGTGTCTCCTGATATTCAAATAGACGGCGTAAACTACGATTACACAATGAATTCAGAACGATATGCATGGCTTGAGCAAGCGATAGATGAAGCACGAGCAGACGGTATGCCTTGGACAATAGTTGCAATGCACGAAACATGTATAAGCATCGGTGAAAAAGGATGCGAAATAGGTGAAGACATTATAAATCTGCTCGTTGACAAGAAAGTTGACTTGATACTACAGGGCCACGAGCATGGCTATATGCGCTCGAAGCAACTTCATCATGAGGGTGCATGTACGAGCATCGCTTACGACGCACCGCTACGTGATTGCACTTCAAGCATTCAAGACGGCGTTTTTGCGCGTCACAACGGGCCCATTGTCGTTATTAACGGTACGGGTGGCATAGAGCTTAGAGATATTAATGAATCCAGTAAGAATATCGACTATTTTGAATCGTGGTCAGGTAAAAATGTTAGTCCTGCGCATGGTCCAAGCATTGTTCGTGTAAGTGAATCGGCTCTTGAGGTGACGCATCGAGTTAATGATGGCTCGATTGCCGACCGCTTTCGTATTGAGTAGTAATTATGCTTTTTCATAACGACGACGCTTTGCATATTCAAGCGTCGTTTCAGCAATGATTCGATTGGTCTTTATTAAATCTGCAATGACA
Source organism: Candidatus Saccharimonadota bacterium (assembly GCA_035329185.1). GTDB lineage: Bacteria > Patescibacteriota > Saccharimonadia > Saccharimonadales > SZUA-47 > JAGQMY01. The sequence continues at coordinate 12,362 of DAOLHH010000003.1, forward strand.
CCGAGTACACTGAAAAGTAAACCAGCTGTGAATAAAGCGAATCCAAGGAGTAGAGACTGCAGATGTTGTCCCGGGTCAGTGACACCAACAATCAACCACAGGTATCGGACAAAAGGTATGAGGCTCGATAGAAGCAAGAGGAAGCCAGGAATAACAAAAACTTTAAGTGGCTCATGCATAAAATAGCTCTTACCAATAACAATCGACGATTTATACATATGTTGCCACATATTCTTAAAAAGTCGCGATTTGCGGGTTGGTGGATTCGTACGGACTGGAACAGATGCAATTGCCATTCGTTTGCGCCCTGCGTGGATGATGCTTTCAGTACAGTAGCTAAATGGATTCACGATGTGCATACGTATCGCTGCTTCTTTCGAATAAGCACGAAAACCACTTACCGTGTCGGGTACGTTCGTTTTTGCAGCTTTATTGACGACCCAAGAGCCAAATTGTTGCATCTTTTTTTTGAAAAATCCAAAGTGCGCAATCGTTGCAGTTTGTCGGTCACCAATAACGATATCTGCTCGACCCTCAACGATGGGCTTCAGTAACTTAGGAATGTCGGCTTGGGGGTATTGATTGTCGCCATCTGTATTAACAATAATGTCGGCACCATGGGATAGTGCGTAGTCGAGACCATCAGTGAAAGATTTTGAAAGACCTTGATTTCTACGATGACGAACAAAATGTTTTACGCCAAGTTTTTTTGCTACCTCAACCGTTTTATCTGTAGAACCATCATCAATGACAAGTATTTCAACTGCCGTAAAGCCGGGAATTTTCTTCGGAATCGACTTCAAGACGAGAGGAAGCGTTTTTTCTTCGTTTAAGCACGGAATTTGTATAAATACTTTCATGGATACCTCGAAAACATAGTAACAGAAGCAAGGTGATTATTATCTGATAGGTTCAAAAAGAAATCAACCCCTTCATATGCTAGACTGGAAATGCATAATCCAATAAACCAATATAGGAGTTATTGTGAAGATAGTTATTTTGAGTGGGTTTTTTAATCCGTTACATGGTGGGCATTTGGACATGATTGAAGCTGGTGCTGCCATGGGAGACAAGCTTGTCGTCATCGTTAATAACGACGCGCAACAGTTACTGAAAAAGGGCAAGATTATTCTCGACGAAAAAAATCGATTACGGCTTATTAGTGCCCTTAAGTATGTAGATGATGCGGTTTTGTCTATCGATCAAGATCCACCGGTCATTGAAACGTTACGAATCATTGCAAAAGAACATCCTAATGATGAGTTAATTTTTGCAAACGGAGGTGATCGTTCGACACCAGAGTCGGTACCCGAAACGGAAGTCTGTATGGAGTATGGGATAAAAATGGCATATGGTGTGGGGGGAATTGAAAAGGCAGATTCTTCAACTCGAATTAACCAAGAAACTGGGCATGAAATAGCTTAAGCAAGATAGCAACAACAGGAGTTCATAACTAGGTATGACAGATAACAACCCACTCTCTGAAAATGCAAAACAAAATATTTCTGATTGGTTGTCAGGAGAAAAGTTCGAGTTTTATAAAAAGGAGCTCGAACTTCTTATAGAAAGACAAGAGTGGACAGTCCTAGAAGATGCTTTTTTCCGTGTATTACCGTTTGGAACGGGAGGTCGTCGAGGCACGTGCGGTATTGGAAGCAATCGAATAAACCGAGTAACGATAGGAGAGACTGTACAAGCACTCTGCGATTACTTAAAAAGTCAGGTATCAGATAGCGAGCTAAAAATTGCAATCGCATACGATAGTCGCTTAACTAGTAAAGATTTTGCCCAGTATTCAGCACGAGTAATCGCAGGCAATGCCATGCATGCGTACTTATTTGATGGTCCGCGGGCAACACCTGAGCTAAGCTTTACACTTCGAGATGGAGGTTTTGATGCGGGTATTGTAATAACGGCAAGTCATAATCCAAGTTCTGACAATGGCATTAAGCTGTACTGGCGGGATGGTGGACAGCTCGTTGCGCCTCATGACAGCAATGTATTATCTATCGCTGCTCAAATTAGCGAGATACGTGAGTCGGGCGCGGATAGCTCATTTATTCACGCACTTGGCGTAGCAGAAGACGAGCGTTATTGGTCGGCGACTCATACTTGTTTGTTTGATACGGAACGCGAGATATCAATAGCTTATTCTCCTCTACATGGGACAGGTATAACGAGCGTATACCCGTCATTACAAAAAGCAGGTTTTCGTGTAAAACTTCTGGATGCTCAAGCCGAAATGAATGGCTCTTTCCCAAATGTCACGAACCATATCCCTAATCCAGAAGTACCTATAGCAAACGATAAATTAGTTGCGTTTGCGCTGCAAGAAGGCTGTGATTTAGCAACATCTAACGATCCAGATGCAGACCGATATTGCGTGCTGGTTGCACATAACGGTGGTATGGTGCAGCTGACCGGAAATCAAGCAGGTGTGCTCATGGCAGACTATGTTTTAAGTTCGCTTCAAAAAAAGGAAGAATTGACTGATAAACATTTTGTATGTTCAACAATCGTAACGACTGATATGTTCTCCGTTATTGCAAAATCATACGGTGTTCAGTCTTACACCAACCTACTCGTCGGCTTTAAATATATCGGTGAACAGATGAACATACGACATGATACGGGTGAAGGGATTTTTGTTTGTGGTATCGAAGAAAGTTATGGTGGTGTAATTGGAGATTATTGTCGAGATAAGGACGCAGCTGGACCTACCATTGCGCTCGCAGAGTGTGCGGCTCGTCTAAAGAAACAGGGGCAAACGCTCATTGATAAACTGGATGAGCTTTTTGAGACTCACGGTGTTTTTCTAGAAGATTTACACTCAGTTACGTTTCCTGGTGCTGAAGGTTTTGCGCAGATGCAGCAATTTATGAGCAACCTACGCATGAATACCCCACAAACACTCGGAGGTACACGCGTACTGAAGGTGCGCGATTATTCGGACGGTATTGAAATTAAAGATAAACGTGAAAACGTACTTCGATTTGAACTGTCAGAAGATGCGCATGATCGAATCACCATTCGACCATCTGGCACCGAACCCAAATTAAAATTGTACGTCCAAGCACATGCTGCCAAAGGTAGCGGTGATTTGACGCAGATGAGGGCAATGGCACAATCAAAAATTGATTCGTACAAAGTAGCGGTTCTCAGCTTACTCGACCATTAATTACTTGAGTTGTCAGTTTTTTAATTGTTGCTGCCATCTCCACGCGTCTTTCAGGGCTTCATCGAGAGATTTTTCAGCTTTCCAGCCGAGCTCTTTCTCAGCTTTTTCGGCAGATGCATAAATAGCGGCAATGTCCCCCTGACGTCTATTGCCAATTATGTAAGGAACGGAGATTTTATTGACACTTTCGAATGCGTGGATAAGTTCGAGTACACTCACGCCACGACCGGTGCCGATATTGAAAACACTTGTCGGGGTGACCTGCCTGCTGAGATACTCGACTGCTTTAACATGCGCCTTGGCAAGATCGACCACATGTATATAGTCACGGATACAAGTGCCGTCAGGTGTCGGGTAATCATTTCCATAGACGGTGAGTGGTCCACGTACGCCAGCAACCGCTTGCGTGAGAATCGGGACGAGGCAATTTGGCGTTCCGTTCGGAAGTTCGCCTATCATACCGGTGGGATGTGCGCCTATTGGATTGAAATAGCGCAGGAGTACTGCAGAAATATCTCCCGTTTTTGCTACATCTGAAATAATACGCTCAGCTATTTGTTTCGTTTCGCCGTAAGGGTTCGTCGTGGTTTTTAATGAGGCATCCTCACTTATAGGGATGGCATCGGGCTCACCGTAAACGGTACATGAAGACGAGAAGATAAGCTGTTTCACCTTTGATTGTTTCATCGCTGAAAGAAGAGATAGAAGTCCACCAACATTGTTTTCGTAATACGCTAGGGGGATTTGAGAACTTTCACCTACGGCTTTTAGAGCGGCAAAATGAATGACTGCTTCGATATTTTCGTCGGTAAGTATGCTTGTGAGAGCAGTGGTGTCTCGAATATCAAAATCGTATGCTTGGATATTGTGGTTCGTTAACTTCTGCAATCTTTTGAGTACATCACGTGAGCTATTACAATAATTATCAACAATAACGGGATGATGCCCTTGTGCAATAAGCTCAACTAAGGTATGCGATCCTATAAAGCCGGCGCCTCCGGTCACTAAAATATTCATAAGTTCTCCTTAATAATACTCATGAGGTGTTTTTGAAATGCTTCTTCAGAGAAGGTGTGAGCATGCTGAATAATTGTCTGACGATTGTACATTTTATAGTTAAAGTTTTTCAAGATAGCGCCAAGTGAATTGACCGTTTGATGCTCAAAGAATTCACCAGTGACTCCCGCTCGCACCGTATCGAGCGAACCCCCCTTTTTATAAGCAATCACAGGGATACCTGCTGCTTGGGCTTCGACTGCTACAATGCCAAAATCTTCTTCGTTTGGGAAGATGAATGCTTCCGCCCGAGCTAAAAAAGTAACCAAAGATTCATCAGATACTTTTGTCTTAAATTCGATAGTAGGTCCTGCCATGCGAACTAACGTTTCATGTTCAGGACCATTGCCAATAACGATAAGTTTTTTCTGAAGCTCGTTACAAGCTTTTATCGCAAGATCGATTCGTTTATGGGCGACATGCCGACCTACAATAACAAAGCCATTGCGGGTTTCTCGTGAGTCATGAATGAAACGAGCGGTATCGCAAGGTGGGTAGAGGATTAAGGAGTCACGTTCGTAGTGTTTCGTAATTCGATCCTTCACTGCGGTCGAGATTGCGCACATGATGTCTGGTGAAGCGCTCGCTCTTTTATCCCATTTTTTCGCATAAGGCATGAGAAATTTTAGTCCTACTCGCCAGAGCCAGTTCACTCCATCTGCACTATTCAGGTAGTTTTCTGGCTTCACCCAGTAGTAGAGCGTCGGCGTATAGCAAATATTGATATGCAATCCGCTCACTACTTTTACCGCTTTTGCTTCAGCGCTTCCTGCGCTGATGACGACATCATATCCTTTTAATTTCATGTGGCTAAAGTACCATTGGCGAGGGAGGGTGAGTAGCTGTCGTTTTTTGAGTTTTTTCGGAAGTTTATCAAACCATGCTGTCTTGATTGTCGCTTCTTTGAATATCGTTCGTCTTGCCGAATCGTCACAGGTCGAAGTTATGATTGGGGCATCTGGAAAGAGTTCGTGGAGTGATTTAATGACTCGTTCCGCACCTCCTATTGCATCTATCCAATCACAAACAATCGCTACCTTCATCGTGCTCCATCTCGCCTGAGTACCATGACGATAGTACGTAGTAGAATGACGATATCGAGCCAAAAACTCCAGTTTTGCACGTAATACATATCAAGCTTTCGACGCTCCTCGAAAGGAATATCTCTTCGACCGGATATGGTGGCAAGACCCGTTATGCCCGGTTTTACGCTTAAAATAATGCTGTGCTTAGAAAAGAGCTGCATCTCTTGTGGAATCAGCGGACGTGGCCCAACGATACTAAGATTTCCTTTCCAGACGTTGATTAACTGTGGGAGCTCATCGAGACTCGATGAGCGTAAAAACGAACCCAGACGGGTGATGCGAGGGTCATGGTCGAGGGCATCTCCGTTTGCACGGTATTGTTTAATAAGCTCAGGTTTCCCCATCATGGTGAAAGCTTCTTCTGGGGTGGTGCCATCATACTTTTGATACTGGGAGCGGAATTTATAAATAGTAAACTTTTGATTAAAACGCGTTAATCTCGTCTGTTTAAATAACACCGTACTTTTTGGATCGCTTAGTTTAACAGCGAGGGCGGTGATTAATAATAGCGGGCTAAATAAGATAAGACCAACTGAGCTTAGCACAATATCGAACGCACGCTTTACAATACGACCCCAACCAATCAAAGCCGTCTGGTGTACCGCGATAGTAGGGATACCTTCAAACAGGTTCACCTCCATACTACCTACAAAGAGGTTGCTATTTCCAGGCACAAATCGATATCCAATATGGTGTTCTTGAGCGAATGTAAGGATTTCATCATTCCTTTCTTGATTGGCAAATAATTCAGTTTGGACAATACTTTGAATATCTCGGACTGATACTTTTTTTGCCGCTTGAGCGAAATCCTTAAATTGTAATTCAGGGCTCACATGGTCATAACGTGCTCGTCTGTCACCAACAATACCTATAACGCGATATCCAAGCTGTGTATTGCTCAGCCTTTCAACGAGTTCGTAGGTAATATCGGTGGAACCGATGATAAGGATATTATTAACGCCGACACCAAAACGAAATAATGTTCGTCTCGTTGCACGGGCAATAGTGCGGAAAAGCAAGGTCAGTAAGAAAGCAAAAAGAAAGCCATATACGGTGACGAGTCTTGCCGGAAAGACCGCCCGATTTAAGACGTACTCACTTCCGATGAGGAAAAGTATGCCAATAAAAGAGCCGATAAATAGCATAAAAACTTCTTTGAAACGATTTTCATACACGTGTGCTCGGTATAGCCCGAGCAAAGCGTGGATAATAAGCCAAAATACCAATAGTACAGCGATGACCCCGATGTACCCCCCAGCCGTAAGTGGTTTAAGGAGTGGGCGATCGTCAAGTTTGACACGGATTATGAAGGCAAGGGTAAAGGCTGCAACAAGCGCAAGAAAATCACCAATGAGTAATATGAAGCTGAACAAAAGCGATGCGCTATGTTTCAT
>DAOLHH010000003.1:19174-21932 GCA_035329185.1 Candidatus Saccharimonadota bacterium
TGTTTGTATTTTGTTTATAAATAGGGTAGCATAAGCATGAACATATGGCCTCAAGAAAAACACGAAAACTTGTCATACAATTCGGCGAATATATGGTGACCGGAGGTGTCTGGTTCTGGAGTGGCTACATTCTCATTAGTTTGCTCGATAACCACATCGGTTTGTTTACGGCGAATTTCATCGGTAATGCCGTTGGAATTAGCTTGAATTTTATATTAGAACGGTACTGGGTATTTCGCACAAAAAAACAGGCAAAACTCTCAGTCATGGCTTGGCGGTACATCATTTATACCGCGCTGAATGCTTTCTTGCTTAACTATGCAATTTTGTATGGTCTTGAGCGATATGCCTCATTGAAACCAGAAATTGGTCAATTTATTGCAAGCGCATTCTTTACCGTATGGAATTATTATTGGTATAAGACATGGGTATTTAAAGGGGTAACGCAACCGAGGAGGACACGGCATCATGCCTGAACGTACTAGACCAACAAAAAAACAGCACGAATTACTTCAGTTTTTGAAGGATTTTATTACTGAACACGGCTACAGCCCTAGTTATCGAGAAATCATGAAAGGCTGTAACTACACATCTGTAGCAACGGTTGCACTGCATGTAAATAATCTAATAGAGCGTGGCCATGTTATAAAGAGAGATAAGTCAGCTCGGTCGCTCGAAGTTGTGAGCGGACTTGAAGAATCTATTGAGGCTACGACTGAACGAGTACATGAACTTGTTCATGAAGTTGAAAAACGTTTCCAACAACTAGAACATCAGATGAATCAAGAATTGTTGGACGAAGTGTATGTGCTCGTTGGTGCATTAAAGATTCTTGGTCATACGGAATCCGCTCAATTGTTTGCAAGTAAGATTCGATCAGTCACTGAGAATCAGTAGATTAACACGTAAAGAATTGTTGCATAAGCGGTATACTACATATATGAAGCGAATGTTCAGTGTTCGGACATTTCGAAAGCGCCGTAGTCTTGCGGTGCTCATCGTATTTATCTCGGTATTGAGCGTTCAGTTACTGAGTAGCAATAAGGCGCAAGACCCTGTACCGCAGCGCCTTGATCAGCCAACAGTACTCGCTGAGCAGACAACAGGTAAATCTGCAATTGATGTACTGGGTTCACTTACCATTAAAGGGAGAGCGCCTAAAACAGGTTATGCGCGGAGCCAGTTTGGCGATGGCTGGGCACAAGTTGGTGGTTGTGATATGCGGAACATTATGCTCGCGCGGTATATGCAAGATGTGCGACTTGGAGAAGATCTATGTATTGTTTTATCAGGAACCCTAAACGATGTCTATACAGGCAAAAGCATCGCGTTTATTCGCGGCGAAAATACGAGTGATGAGGTGCAAATCGACCATGTTGTTGCGCTCAGTAATGCTTGGCAAACAGGGGCGCAACAACTTACCGAAATAGAGCGAGAACGTTTTGCGAATGATCCGCTAAACCTAATACCGGTTGACGGAGATGCAAACCAGCAAAAAGGTGACAGTGACGCAGCAAGTTGGTTGCCACCGAACAAGGCATTTCGTTGCCAGTACATTTCAAGACAAATTTCAGTAAAATCAAAATATAACTTATGGGTTACCGAAGCTGAACAAGCGGCGATGAAACGTGTCTTAAACGGGTGTGGGGATATAGGAGTCCCTGTTGAGCGCTAAGAAAATCCACCCCTCGTGGCTAGTTGCAGGTGCTTGCTATGGGCTGACGATTGGCGCTTTTATCGGCGTGCGCATCCGGGTACCGCTTGGTATCGAAGTGTTGCCTTTTGTTATCTTGGCGGGTTTTTATTCGTTTAGACGGCGAAGCATTTCGTCGGTCATACTTATCATATGTGCTGGAGTACTTGTAGGACTACTTCGTTCGGGAGCTGACAGCGACCAAAGGAGAAAATTTCTACAAAATTTTGGTGAAAAAGTGACACTTAACGGGACGGTAGCGAGCGACCCGTCATTTGGTATTGAGGGTGAGACCAGGTTTGTTATGTCAGATGTTTCGTATGGAAGCACCAACTACACCGTGAATTTATGGATTGAAATTCCTGACCGAATAGTGCTCAAAAGATCGGACAGCGTCGAAATATCCGGTATGGTGTCTAGCGGGTTTGGCCCATACGCAGCCAGCATATACCACGGAAAACTTTTGAGTGTTCAGCACCTAAAGAATGCCGACATTGCCGGCTCGGTACGCGATAGTTTTGCAAACGGTATACGTAATGGTATCGATGAGCCAGAGGCGTCTCTGGGCGCAGGATTTTTACTTGGTCAAAAGACAAGTCTTCCCGAAAAGCTACAAAATGAATTGCGTTTACTCGGGCTGACACACATCGTTGTAGCGAGCGGATATAATCTAACGGTACTCATCCGATTCTCTCGTCGACTTTTCATGCGGATTTCACGCTTTTCGGCTTTGGCATCGTCGTTGTTCCTTGTGTATTTATTTATGCAAATGACTGGTACGAGCCCGTCGATGAGCAGGGCGGGTCTGATTGCGACGGTAAGCTTGCTTGCTTGGTTTTACGGTCGAAAAATTCATCCAGTGGTGCTTATCGGCATATCAGCTGGCGGGACATTATTCGTAAATCCATCATATGCACATAATGATCTAGGTTGGCTTCTGTCTTTTGCTTCTTTCGTCGGCGTACTGGTACTTGCCCCACTGATTCATTCATATTTTTGGGGGACGCAGAAACCACATTGGCTCCGCCAACTTCTAGTCGAAACCGCTTCAGCACAGGTTTGCAC
>DAOLHH010000003.1:22032-39317 GCA_035329185.1 Candidatus Saccharimonadota bacterium
TACAAGCTATATCTTAATTTTCATCTCAATAATCTTTCTTTGGCGTCGGAGTGGTCACGAGTTCCGAGATTACAACATTATTGAATAGTTGACATTCATTTACGGAAGCGTAGTATAAAAACATAAGAGGGTTAACAAGTGAAGCGATTCGTTGTGGGGACTCTTATCTTAGCACTACTTGTAGGCTTCTATTCTTATGTACCTATACCCAAGACCGGCGCGCTGTCGTCGGACATGCTTATTTATCAACTGCAAACTGCTGGCGCACTATCAGGTACTGCTTCTCAGGAACTCATCTTGTTATTGAATAGCTCATCACAGGCTGTAGATGTTACGAACTGGTGCATGCAGTATACCTCCTCAACTGATTCGGGAGGGTTTAAAAAATGCATCGTTGCTCCTGATACAAATACACAAGTATGGGTTTCGAGCGGTGGCCTCATAAGTTTTGCAACCGCTGAATTTATAGCAGTAAACCCGGGTTTTATTCCGGACGTTACCTATTCAGCGGGGGTTGCAGCGACGGGCGGGCATATTCGTCTTTTAAACGCACTTGGTCAAGAAGTTGATAAGGTGGGCTGGGGAGGGGCGACTAGTCCTGAAACAACGGCAACACTTGCTCATACGGTAGGCTCAGTGCTAAGTCGCTCGCTCGTATTGCCAGCGATAGACACGGACAACAATAGTATCGATTTCGTATCAAATCAGCGACTTCAAAGCATTGTTTCGGGACTATATGAAGTCGTAATACCGGTTGACGTTTGCGCGAATATTGATGGCGTGCAGGAATCTATCCCAGATGGCTATATGATTGATGTAGATGGTGGCTGTTACTTTGATGTTTGCCCGAATTTAGATGAGCTTCAGCAGACAATGCCCGTTGGCTATCAAATGGATGGATTAATGTGCGTAGAAATCCCACTCGAGTCAAGGCCACTTCTTATAACAGAGTTATTTCCGAATGCACCAAGCTATGACACTGGTCTAGAATTTATAGAAATCTACAATCCAAACAACACTGCAATTCCACTGATCGGTTATGGGTTGCAAATAGGGACCGACCTGGTGAACGATTATGTATTTACTGAAGGTAGCATTGAACCAGGTGCTTACCTTGCCTTTTCAGATGCGCAGACCGGAATTGTCCTGCCAAATAGCACGGGTGTCGCAGTGCGTCTTGTGAGTCCCGCCGGGGGTACGGTATCAGAAGTACCAGCTTATGTACCGAATATCGAAGAAGATTCAAGCTGGTCAATTATCGAAGATCAATGGATTGTCACGAATCAAGTGACCAGAGGTAGCGCAAATAAGCCATTTCTACAAACAGTTTTGGATGATGAAGAAGTCCCAATCACTACGGTGTTTGCGCCCTGCCCAGCAGGAAAATACCGAAATCCAGAAACAAATCGTTGCCGAACGATTGAGACGGCTATATCTACCCTACTGCCTTGCGATGAAGATGAGTACCGAAATCCAGAAACGAACCGCTGTCGAAAGCTGATGACCACTACTTCGACCTTGCAGCCCTGCGATGCCGACGAAGAAAGAAATCCAATAACAAATCGTTGCCGAAAGATAAGCACTACATCATCAGATCTTAAGCCATGTGCTGAAGGACAAGAACGAAATCCGGAAACGAATCGCTGTAGGAAAATAACGAATGCCGTATTAGCCTCCTCGGAGAATGCAGTACCTGAAATAGTCGATGAGCAGGTAAATTTGACTGAGTCAAAAATCAACTGGCCCGTTCTCGGCTTTACTTCGAGTAGTACCCTTGGTTATATGTTGTATGAATGGCGAAATGAACTAAGAGCTTACTTGAAAAGAAGGAAATAGAAAACCTTATTTGAATGCACGCAGTGAAGGTAAGCGCTATTTATGAATCAAGAAATTGTTTCCGATAACGTATTACTTTCTCGATGAGCTCAATAGGTAGTGGACGGTCAAGTGGGAACTGTACTGAACCCTTTCCTTGTTTATAGTGAGCGAAATCTTCTTTGAATGCTTCATGACCATTCGGTGTTGCATAGAAACCAGTGTGATGCTCAAATCCACCAAAGTAAACGAGGGGTTTCTTTTTGTATTTGTAGCCAACCAGTCCATACGAAAGTAGTTCATCCGCTTCAGGAACGAGCTTTTTCACAAGCTTTCTGATGGTGTCGAGACGCACGCGGGCTTCGCCGGTGTAGCTGTCAAGATATGAATCTACGGTAAGTGATTTTTGTGCCATGTTATGCTTCCTCGTGATAATTAATCATCCAACGGGTTCCAAACTTATCGACAAACGAAGACCAATAATCTCCCCAAAACATCTTGTCGAGGGGCATGATTTCACTTCCACCTTCACTTAAGACTTTATGGAGTCGTTGTGCTTCTTCAAGTGAATCAGGCTCAAGATTGATACTTACATTATTACCAGCCTGCAAGCGATGCCCACGTGACGCGAGTGCATCGGTACCCATGAGCACATGTCCGGCTAAGATAGGAAGTTGTACATTCATGACGTAGGATTTTTCCTCCTCAGTCAAAGGGTGTTCTGGATCCTGTGGCACGTCTCCCATGAGCATCGGTGGAGTGATATATTCGGTACCAAACACGTCCTTATAGAAAGCAAAAGCTTCAGCAGTTTTACCTTCGAAATTTAAATACGTTGACACTCGTAACATTGAAAAACTCCTTATTTTATCTTGCTATTTTTCGTCACAATCCACCCATTTCGAATAAACAGATTCCATAGTGCCATGCTATGCCCATGACCGAGTCCGTAAGTTGTCGCGAGCCAGTCACAAAACTCGCGGGCTTTCATATCTTGCTGAATAATACCCGCGGCTTGCGCGCTTTCTTTAATCTCCTCCGGTTGTTTACCTGTTTTGGTGACGACTGCGTCAATGTATGCTTGAAAGCTCAATTGCGTACTCCTTATTTTCTTTCTTGTAATACTTTCTCAAGTCGATTAAATCGATCATGCCATAATTGCTCATACTGTTTGAGATACTCATCCGCAGTCTGGAATGCGGAAGCGTTTAAGCGTATCATCTGTTTCCGACCTGTTTTTCGCTTGTGTATGAGCTTTGCTCGCTCAAGCACCATCAGGTGTTTCGAGACGGCTGCGAAGGTAAGGCGATAATGTATAGCAATGTCACTGACTGACATCTTTTCATAAATATTCAGTAGCCGTAATATGTCTCGACGAGTTCCATCCGATAAGGACAAAAATATTGAGTCAAGTTCATGAGTATATTCAACCATCTAGTTGAATAATAGGGTATAGTCGCATTTAAGTCAATAAACAACTCTTTGTATCCTCTGTCGTAAGACTCAGTTGATTGTACAGTGATATCTAACTATTACTGTGTATAAAAAATATGACGTTTTCTGCTTTTTTACAGCTTCTATATTGGTTATACTTATGTGTAAGGTAACGGAGTGTAAATGAGCATTAAGAAGTACGCCAAGCGTTTTGCTGTGGTCTTGCTGGTAGCGGGGCTCGTTATTGCAAGTAAATACGGTCATGACAAGCTATCTGCAGCTCCTGACCCATTCGTTTCATTCCAAAGTGTGAATTCTACTCCTTTTGTCGGAGAAAATTTTTCTTTTACGGTCCGCTTCGATAATATCGGCGATGCTGTCGGGTATGGTCCATATATAGATATTGTTACTCCTGAGCATGTTGATATCCAATCAATGACTCATCTTGGATCTTCACTGAGCTTTACGGCAGTCGGGACATTTCCGTCAGGTGAGGACCCTTCTTGCTTAACTCATCCATTTGCTCGAGATGTGACGGGCGCACTAGAGCAGATATGTCTTACTCCAGACCCCGGCACTGGTGTAAAGCTATACAGTGTTCGACTGCCCTTCGGATCTTTTGTTGATGAACAGAGTGCCGCAGACATTGTTGTGACGGCGAGCATGGATAGTGCTGCGCCAATTGGCGTCGCGAAGAACCTCCGTGCACTTGGTGGTTTTTATCTCGGAGAGGATGCCTTAGATAATCCTACGTCAGACCCTAGTTTCGACGGTGGGTATATCTCCACGAGTGTTACACCGTCAGTTATCCGGCTCACAAAGTCTTACGTTGCAGATTATCTGAACGGAGGAAATGAAAATGAAATCGCACCCGGTCCAAACCACGATCAGGTTTTTCGGATTGTTGCAGACATTGCTAACGGAGCGACGATATCGAATCTCGTTCTCGCAGATACGGTGGAAGACAATCTTCAAGTTAACGGCATAAGTACCACTTCTCCATCGGCGACTTCAACATCGGTAGTAGGAAATGTGGTGTCTGCAAGTTGGACTTCAGTAACAGGTGGTGCCGGCTCAAACGATGCCGTGCTCGATATCGGTTTTGAAGCGCCGTATCGCAATCTTTCCACCCTGAGCAAGATACTAGACGAAACAAACACATCGACAGTGTCAGTTCCAAATAGTGCCAGTGCAAATGGTACGTATAATTTGGCAGCATTACCAGCTTCAACAGCATCGCTGTCAAGTAATCTTGTTATAAAACCGGTTGTGACCCAAAAAAGCGTGGGCATGTATACGGATACCAATGCATCAGGCTATTCTCCTGGTGATACGATTCAGTACACAATTGACCAATACCTTGGTGACTATCAAGCGGTTGAAAATCAATATGTCACCGACACCTTGCCCGATGGACTCACGTTTGTAGATGGCTCGTCGAGTGTTTCCATAACAGCTAACGGGAGTACCTACACAAGCGCGGTCGTGCCTTCAACATCAGCTGGAGGGTCGCCAGGTGAAACATTAATTGACTGGAATTTGAGTGGCGAGGGTCAATTAAGGGGCGGTTGTGTACCTATTGGCGGAAGCGGTGTCGGAGTTGATCCGAATTGCGCAATGCATAATGACGGGCGGACGAGAATTCGCATCACTTTTCGAGCTACTATAAATGACACGTATGCGGATGCGAGCCGCGTTGAACATAAAGATGCGCTACTGAACTCTATAGTGACAAATAGTACCAAGTTGAGTCCAAATACCCTTGTATCAACAGGAACCACTGCTTCAGACAGTAGCTCAGCGAGCATTACCATCGTCAATGGAGATCTCTCTAAGTCCATATATGCGGTAAATGGATCGACGAGTTTGCCGAGTAGATTACAGCCTGGTGATTTGGTTACGTATAGACTCGAATACGATGTCCCCAGCACGGACTTCACGTCAATCCGCATGGATGACTATATGCCGCTACCGATGTTTACCGCTTCCGAAGTGACAACATTTAATGCAGCAGACCCGCTTGGAACAATTCCAGCAGCAGGCGATGCAAATTTTGGGCCTGACGAAACACTGTATGGGTATGGGGCCACTGCTCCGACCATTTCTAACCAATCAGGTAACGTGATACGTTTTGATTGGCCTGCAACGCATGATCCGGCTAACGAAGCACGGCATATTGATATACTCTTCACCGCGACAATCAATGATGCGGCGTATGCACCGGGCATGTTTATCACCAATCAGGCAACCGTCACTGAAAATAACATTCAGTCGAGCTTTGCGAGCAATTCAATTCAGCAAATTGAGCTCGAAGTACCGGAGTTAAGTATTACGAAAGGCGCGGTCAATAGTGATAACAGTGCAGATATTTATTCTCCAATACCATCGTTTCCTTTCGGCATAAGTGCACCAGGAACAAGCGGGGTACGATTTAGTGGAACGGTAAGTTCGGCAACGATTGCGAGTACACCGGTACATAGTGACGTCAGTAGTCTTGATGCCGGCGATACCGTTACCTTCGCGATCGTCGTCGAAAACAGTGGAAAGGGTGACGCATACGAAACACGTATCAAGGATTCGTTGCCAACAGGCTTTGTCGTCCCTGGAGGCGGTATCAATCTTTTCGTGAGTGACGGCACTGGTGTATCAGTGAGTTATACGAATGTTGGCGGGGGAACCGGCCTGCTCGATCAAGGTATCGAGCTCACACCAGTTATTCATAATGGGTTGGCAGCCAGTGGCACAAATATCGTTGTGCTCACCTATGATTTACAAATTGCATCATCGGTTGAGTCTGAGAATACCTATACTAATACGGCGCAAGTCACGCAATTTGCTGCGAAACCTGCGGGCGTCAACTACATGAATAATCAGTCTAGTTATGAAGATGAAGCCGATGTGCTCGTCAGTTCTCCCCAATTGTCTAAATCGGTCACGAGTACCAGTAATGCCGATACGACCGGTAACAATGTTGCCGTTGGTGAAGAAATTACATACACACTTGATATGACCATACCAGAAGGTACGCTAACAAATGCGACACTTGTTGACGTGACGGATGCCTGTTTGGCGGTTACTGGTTTTGATAGTCTGAACGCTTCTCCTAGTATCACAGCGGCAAATGGCGCGATGGGCGGTATCCTTTCAGCTGTCGCGGTTGCTAATGTCGGTGGTGGTACGGCAAATAATGGACGTCAGCTGACGCTTGATTTTGGCACGTTAACAAACAGTGATACAGATAATAATACTTCCGAAGTAATAACGCTCGTCTATCGAGCGGTACCTATCAATGCGTCAACCTGTGCGCGAGGTGGAGCACGCAATAACAGCGCAACGCTCACATGGGACTCAACGTTGACGGCTTCTGCCAGCGCTACCGATGTCATCATTCAAGAACCAGCTGTCACTGTCACAAAAACATTTACCGCATCTGGTGGTGATGCAGGGGACACAAAGACCATACAGCTCGTCATTACAGCGACGTCTGGCTCGAATTACAGCTCGGCATACGACATAGTTGCGACTGACAATCTTACTTCGACAGGCTTTGATTACGTGGGGAACATTGTCTATACGAGCGGTGTTTCTCCGACTAGTTCGGGTGAGAGTGGTGGCATCGTGACCTTTAACTATGATCAGTTGAATCCTGGGCAGTCATCAACGGTGCGGTTTGATGTGCGCATAAAAGATAGTGTTCAAGCAAATTCATCGCAATCAAATACTGCATCGCTTAACTACACGAGCATGCTCGGTACTCCAGCGGGATTAACCACCTATAATGCGCTTGCTTGTGAGCGTACTGGTAATACGGGAGACTGCGGTACGACTGAAAATGATTACTCGGCAAGCTCAAACGCAAGCATCACCATTACAAATGTTTCAAATACAAAGTCGCAAGTTACCACAAGCGAAGCTCATACAACGGGGAGTGGGGTCGCTATCGGTGAGATCGTCCGATACCGACTCGTGTCGCGCATACCTGAAGGGACGCAGACGAGCTATGTGTTGCGTGATGCCATACCGAATGGTATGAGTTATTTAAATGATGGTACAACAAATGCGGCATTCGTATATTCATCATCGTTTAGTTCATCTACGTTGACTGACCCAAGCTTGAATTTCATCGGTGATGAAACAACTGTTGCTGGTGTCACGCCGACATATACCTTGTCTGGAGGTGCAATTTCAGCCGGCGCTAACGGTAACGGTACGGATGTGGATTTTAACTTTGGGACTATTACGAACACTGATAATGATGCCACGTATGAATACATTGTCGTCGAGTTTAATGCACTCGTTCGTAACGAGACGGCGAATACCCGAGGAACAGTATTGGGCAATAGCTTTTCAACGCGCATTAATGGTTCGGCTATTTCTGGTACGACGAGCGCAACATCTAGCGTAACCGTACAGGAGCCGAATGTTGCAATCTCGAAAGTAGTCACAACTGCTCCAGTTGACGCAGGGGATACGGTTGAATATACGATCACCATGACTAATACAGCTGGTTCAAACGTAGAAACAGGCTATGAGTGGACATTTACCGATACGCTTAATACACACCTGGAACTCCAGTCGCTCAGTTTTACGTCAACTCCCGCATATACGACACCCGACTCAACAGGAACCTCAGGCCAAGATGTCGTAGTGTCTTATAGTAGACTAGATCCCGGCGATTCAATCGTACTGAAAGTCTTTGCCACCGTTCGTGACACGGCGCCTGCGAACTTTATCGTTCCGAACACCGGTACGGCAACGACGACGTCACTCCCGAGCACAAACGGCACTACCGTGAACGCAACAGGATCTTCGACGCCAGGAGTGGGCGGTTCAACGACCGGTGAGGAAAGTTACTCTAGCAATAGTTCAATAACGACAACGCTAGGCACTCCTACCATAGATAAGCAATCGCCTGTGGCTGGATCCAACTATTCAATTGGGCAACTCGTCACCTATCCGATTCTCGTCACTGTCCCAGAAGGTGTAGTGCAGAACCTAACTATTACGGATTTCCTCCCGACAGGTTTGAGTTATGAATCGTTCTCTACTGATGTATCTGGATTTAGTGGTGCGTTTGATAACGATCCGGCACTAGAGACATCTCCTGCATCGATTCCTGGGGCAAACGGTGAAGATGTTGTTCTGGATTTTGGGTCGGTGAATACACCTGGTACTACTGGTGTGGCAGATTCATTTATCGTTAATATAACGGCTCGTGTACTTGATGTGTCCACGAACTATGATGGACAAACATTGAATAATACGGCAAAACTTACCTACACTAATCCAAATACTTCGCTGTCAACTGACGTCACTGACAGTGCCCCAATAACGATCACTATTCTTGAACCTCGATTAAGCGTGACAAAATCACTCGCCGGTAGCGGTGCGCGAGAAGTAGGTGACACCTTGTCATATACGGTTGACATAGCGAGCGACGGGTCGGTGACAGCATATGAATGGGAGCTTGATGACACGCTGCCGGCGCATACGACTATCGACGGAACGCCAGTGTGTGTAAACGGGATAGTGCCAGTGGTTACATCATATAGTATTTCTGGTGGTGTTCTGACCATCACTCCAAATCCGCTCGCAGGATCAACAATCCCAGTTGGAGAAACTATTACTTGTACGTATGATTTGACCATTAATAATACAGCGGTGGCTGGTACGACATATACGAATACTGCTGATGTTGATTGGCGAAACTCGACTGTTGCAAGTGGGTACGGGCGCTCTTATGCAGATGCAGTTTCGTATCCGTATGATGGTTCGCAAGACACCGATACCGCGAACTATACAATGGAAACAATCGGCATCACCAAGTCTGACGGTGGCGTCAGTGTCGCACGAATCGGCCAGACAATCTCGTACACCTTAACGGTTAATGCGCCAAATGCGGTGCTCGATGACTTCACCGTTGAAGATGTCCTGCCAGCAGGAATGATCTATAACAACGACGCACATATCACTGGAACGAGTTCGGTGTTGCCATCGGTGAGCTCTCCGAATAATGGGAGTGCATCAGTGTCGGTGCTATGGGATTTTGGTTCGGTCTCACACGACGGGACAATGATAGAAATCACGTATACCGCGCAAGTCGCTAATGTAGTGGGTAATCAGGACGGCGTTGTACTGTCAAACGTAGCAGAATTATCGTTTACTCCGGAATTAGGAACGCCACAGCATGTCAGTGATGGTGAATCTCTAACTATCAATGAAGCTTTGCTTACCATAACGAAAAGCAATACAAGCACTAGTGTTCGCTTAGGAGGTACTCAATCATATGCGCTTGATATCGCGCACGATGTTGGGAGCAACGGGGATGCTTATGAGCTTGAAGTGACAGATATTTTGCCATCGGGCTTAACATATAAAAGTGGTTCTGCGGTTTTGCCGGTTGGCTGGACGGTACAAGTTTCTGGCCAGACCATAACCTTCAGTTCGGCAAGCTTGAGTTCGAGTAGTTCAGCTCATATTACCTACGATGCAGAGGTTGATTCACCACCTACATCGCTAAACCTCAACGATACACTCTCAAATAATGCCACTGTAGTATGGACCTCTATGTCGGGGTCGGTTACCGGAGAAAGAAGCGGTTCGGGTGGGGTGGATGACTATGCCGTTACTGATAGCTCAGATTTCACTGTGACGGGAATTGACCTGCAGATTGATAAGTCGACCACAGCGACGACGGTCTTACCAAATCAAGACGTTACTTATACGATTGATTACGAAAACGCCGGGAATGCATCAGCGACGGATGTTCAAATCACCGAAACGGTACCGGCAGACAGTACTTTTAATGCAGGATTATCGACTGTCGGTTGGTCATGTGCTGATGATTCGTCTGCGGGTACATCGTGCGTCTTTACGGTGGGCACACTGAACGCCAGCGCCACTGGGTCAGTCACGTTTGCAATAACTATTAATTCTGTGAGTGATATTGACCGTACGTCAACCGACGTTACGAACACGACGTCTATCAGCTCCAATGTTTCTGACGGCCCAGATTTTAATAGTGTAGATAATACTGATTCAGTGACAACACCATTTGAAGTAGCCGATGTGCGTATTACAAAAGATGACACGATAGACCCTGTATTTCTTACGCACGACTTTAGCTACAGCATTACGATTACGAATGACGGACCAGACGTTGCTACGAACATTTCGCTAGAAGACTCTTTGCCAGACGGAGTGAGCTACCGTGGGTATAGCGCTTCATCAGCAACCTGTACCTTTGTCGAACCACTCTTTAGTTGCGATGTGGGTTCTCTCGCAAATGCTACTTCGGAAACAATAACGGTCGACGTTACGGGTGATACGCCCGGGGATAAGCTGAATACTGCTCGTATAACGCATGATCAGCAAGATCCAGATTTAGAAAACAATGAGGATGATGAGCATACTTTTGTTGATCCTGCTGATCTTGAAGTAAAGAAGTCGGTAAACAATGCACATCCTATTGTTGGTGATATTGTTGAGTTTACCATCACCGTTAAGAACAAGGGCCCTGATACGGCGACTGATGTTGTAGCGACTGACGATATGCCGTCGCTATTTAGAACAGTATCTGTAGAACCTTCACAAGGCACCTGCACCATGAGTCATGATGTCGTTTGTACCATCGGGACATTACTTGATCAAGATACGGCTACGATTGTGGTGAAAGCAGAAGTGTTGCGGGCAGGTACCGCTCGAAACACGGTCACGACCACGCTTGCAGAATTTGATCCCATCCCTGAGAATAATACGAGCATTGGGGTCGATGTAGAAGCTTCAGATAAGGTAGTAACACAACTTATAGTCACAGGGACAAAGGCAATCCTGAGTGTATTCGTGGGCGCACTTCTCGTCGTCTTAGTTGTGCGAACGAGAAAAACGGGGCAGATAGACTAGCCCAATCTTATTTCTCATAGCCCCATTCATGCTGCCATGCGTGCATTTGGGCAATCTCACGACTCTGAGTTAACACTATCGATTTTGTGAGCTCTTGCAATTCAGGATGAAGCGCATTTTTCGGACCACTTAACGACATATCAACTGCCATCTGATGATGGGAAATCATCAGTTCTAAAAATCGCTTGTCAAATGCATCGCCCTTGAGAGGGAGAAGCTCATTGTACATAGACTGCATATCTATGTGCATATGAGTCATCTGATGGTTGTGTGTAGTGGGAGCATAGTCCCATTTTTTTTGCCACGATTGCATGGATGATATTTCTGCTCGCTGTGCGGTATCGATTTCTTGAGCGAAATGTAATAATTCTTCATGCTTTGCTTGGTTCTTTATAAGACTTACCATGTCGACTGCACCTTGATGGTGGTCAAGCATTTCGTGTAAGTACATACGGTCGTATTGTTCGCCCGTGGTTGAATTATAGGTGTTAAAGGTATTCGTATCATGGGTGTGTAATAGCGCCGGCGTTGCAGGAGATACCACCATATAAACAGCCATTACCGCCATAATGAGATATTCAACCAAACTTATGGTGGTGAGGGGAACCTTTAACACGGTACCAAGACAAGCGCACGTATGCTTTTCTTTTTTAGCAAGTTTTTGAGATACGCTAAAACAGACAAGTACCGAGAAGAGAAGTGTACTAAGATGTAAAAGAACTGAATCAATGCGGAACAGATAAGCGGTTCCCAATGAGAGTTCAACGAAAGGTACAACGTAGCCCCAGCCATACCATTTTTTGCTCACAATGTCGTATTCGTGATAGCCAGATGCAAACCCTTTTAGGTCAATCATTTTAAATAGTGAAAAAATCAGAAAGAAATAC
Source organism: Candidatus Saccharimonadota bacterium (assembly GCA_035329185.1). Classification (GTDB taxonomy): domain Bacteria; phylum Patescibacteriota; class Saccharimonadia; order Saccharimonadales; family SZUA-47; genus JAGQMY01. Next base: position 34,071 of record DAOLHH010000003.1, read on the forward strand.
CCCATTAAAAAATTCATACTGCCGCGGAATGTATAACTACTCATGCTCAGTGAAATGGCAGTAAGCAAGCCGATAAAACCGAAAACAATAAAAAGAGGTAACCAGTCTCGTATGGGAGGTCTCGAAGGCGGTGCATCTGAAGGAGTGCGGTGTTTGTGCATGTCTATAGCGTAAAGCGACGCAATAGGTTTACGCAACTATTACTGCAATTTGAATGTGTCGTCACGAAGTAATCGTTGTGCGATCTCTGCGGGATATGTGGGTGGCGTACGTTTTTTCATGTCTTTATATTATGTAATTACACAAATCGTGGCAGTGAATTTTTTCACGCTGATTTTCGTTTCTCCGCATAATCGATGTGTGTGCCGTTAATCGTATCAAAATTTTCCCTTAGTAATTTTTCGAGGTTTCCGATATGTATATCGCTTAATCGGTCAATGTAGATGCAGGATTTGCCTGCTTTACACTTTCCAATTTTTTCAAGGGTCGCATCATTGTCCAGATTATAGCCGGGAAGGCTATAGATAGTAATATTCTTTGCACGCGATGAAAAACCGAGTGACAAAAAATCATACGATTTGCCATCACTTCTCGTGTAGCTGTATGAGCCATAACCGACAATAGATGGACCCCACATTATGCCCTTCTGCTTGCTGATTTTTTGGAATAAATGATCTATCTGTTTGCAATCAGCTCGCTTTTGCGCATCTGCTATCGCATCAATATATTCATCAACTGAAGCTGTCGTTTTTTGCGTCTTCATGCAAATAGTATATCGCATGAAAAGGTTTACGAGAGAGTGTATATCGTACTAGAATATTGAACATGAGCGATTATAAAAAATATATAAAGCCAATCTTCATCGCAACTTTGTGGATCGGAGCCTCTGAGTTCATAAGGAACCAACTGGTATTCGCCTCATTCTGGACAGATCATTACCATTCGCTAGGTATTGAATTTCCAGCAAAACCCATAAACGGCATGGTTTGGATGTTGTGGTCGCTTTCTTTTGCAGGTGTGGTAGCGGTTATAAGTACAAAATTCACGCTCAAACAAACGACGGCTCTTTGTTGGATTATTGGCTTCATGCTCATGTGGTTAGTTATTGGCAACCTTGGCGTCTTGCCAACGAAGCTATTGTGGTTTGCGGTACCGTTAAGTCTTGTTGAATCATACGGCGCCTCATATATAGCACACTACTTTCAACGTAAAAATAAATAAGCCTATTTTTGAACAAGTACACAAAGTTTTCTTGTCGTATTCGCATTGCGAATCGTGATTGACTGATAAGCAGAGGTGCCAACAATTTTGCTGTATCGAGTCCTGCTGAATGTTTTGAGTGGTGCGCTCCAGAAAATAATAGGTCCAACTGCAGCAACTTGCTCATACTCAGGTTTTGCTTCTCCGACCTCTCGCATGATGGTTTCTGCACTGGCTGGCGGTATTACGAATAGTGCGTTGTGTTTTATCGCCGGATCATTACCCCACCAGGAGGGAGCGTTGTGGAGTGAATTAACGAGTATTTCTGCTGTGATGACACAGCATGAAATAGGAAACCCGAATTCTTTTTCTATAGTATGTTCGCATAGTTTCTGAAGAGAATACATATCCTTTTTGGTCGATTTGAAGATAACATTACCCGAATTAATGTACGTCGATACATCGCTAAATCCCACTTTTTCGAAGCACGCTTTTAGCAAGGACATGCTTACTTTACTATTACCACCAACGTTTATTCCTCGTAACAACGCGACATACTGCATATCTGTTTTTTAGCACACCTTGACTTCATTGTATAGGAGCAATGCTACATTCGCTAAAGCGATTGTGTCTAGTGGACTTCGTATGTAAGTAGATATATACTTTTTGAAGATAGAGTTCAAATTAAAATATCGGTGGGTATATGAAAATCGCTCCTTTAAGAACAAACAAATTGCCCAAGGCTCTTCCATTAAAAAAATTAATAGGACCGAGCTTTATCATTCTTGGCTTAGGGCTTGGTAGTGGCGAGGTAATCTTATGGCCATACCTTGCAAGTAATTACGGGATGGGCATTATTTGGGGTGCGCTCATTGGCTTGACCTTTCAGTTTTTTATGAATATGGAAATCGAGCGGTATGCTCTTGCGCGAGGCGAAAGTGTTTTTGTAGGCTTTACTCGTAAAGTACGGAAGTTACCGTACTGGTTTCTTATATCAACATTTGCACCATGGATATGGCCCGGTATCGCCGCAGCGTCAGCAACATTGTTTGGTCATGTTATTGGACTCCCTAAAGAACAGACAAAATATTTATCGATAGCTTTTTTAATCGCAATGGGGCTCATTCTTTCTCTCGGTCCCATATTGTATAAAACGGTTGAGCGAATTCAGAAAGTACTCATAACCGTCGGGGTTCCCTCAATCTTCTTAATAAGTATTTTGCTTGCAGACCGAGGCGACTGGACAGCTGCGGCACGGGGAGTCGTTGGCAGTGGTGAGGGATTTTACTTATTGCCCGCTGGCATATCTATTGCAAGCTTTCTTGCTGCACTTGCTTATGCTGGAGCAGGTGGGAATCTTAACCTTGCCCAGTCCTTCTATGTGAAGGAAAAAGGATTTGGTATGGGGAAGTACTCTGGCAAAATCACGAGTGTACTCACCGGTAAAAAAACAATTTCAAAGGAGCCGTTACTTACGGGGTCAAAGTTTGTCATTACAAAAGAAAGTACAAAAGAGTTTAAGAAATGGTGGCGTAATGTAAACACTGAGCATTTTATTGTTTTCTGGCTCACCGGTTCGATTACCATTATTCTACTTTCACTGCTCGCGTATTCCACAACTTTTGGCGCTACGGGCAATAAAAGCGATATTACCTTTGTCATTAACGAAAGTGTCGCTATTGGCAAACAACTTATACCAGCGCTTGGCACTTTCTTCTTGTTAGTTACAACGGCAACGTTATTCGGCACTCAATTAACGGTGTTTGATGCAACGAGTCGTATTTTGACTGAAAACACCGTCCTTGCGAGTGGCGGTAAAATCAAAGATAAAAATATCCCAAAAGTATACTATGCTGTGCTTTGGTTAATGATTCTATCGGGAGTCGGTATATTCCTTGCTGGATTTACGCAACCCCTACAACTACTTTTCATAGCAGCAGTACTTAATGCGATTGCAATGTTTGTGCACACTGGCTTGACGCTCTGGCTGAATAAAAGCGAGTTACCCAAAGCAATTGCACCAAGCCTGTTTCGTACGGTAGCTATGTGTACCGCGTTTCTTTTTTATGGCGGGTTCAGCGCGTATGTAGTCTTTACAGAAATCCAAAAACTTCTTAAATAATGTAAAAAAAGCTGGTTAAGTTTAAGATTTTCTTGTATTTCGTCGGTAGATTATAAGTGCAAATAGCGCAGAAATTGCAACTAAATGGATAGTGTCGACGAACGGGATGGGGTCTGAAAAAGACTTCCATTCTTCTATTTGGAGTAGGTAGATACCAAAGGTTACATAGGCGCCAAAGATGAAAGCGTAGTACAGAATGATGCCACCGATTATCGCTCGTATCAGGGCAGTTGATTTGTTATTTGTTTGAGGCGATTCGGGTGTAGGCTGACTTTGTGTCTCTGCTAGGGGGTTCGCTTTTTTTGGCTTACTTATCGCATAAAAAAATAATTGAACAGGCGTTATAACAAAAAGCACTAAGAATAGATTGCTAAAAAAGCTACCGTAGGCAAGCCCATAAGCTAAAAAAAGATACACCACTACTATGTAGATAATCCATGGTCGATATTTTCGTGATTTTGGTTGATTTTCTTTATTCGGCTGTTCGCTTAAAGAAATTTCACTTGATGGTACACTCTTTTGTTCAGTATGTTCGGGTACTTGAGGTTGACCTGGTTCCATTAATGTAAGTGTATCAATATTTGCCTAAATATCGAATTCACTTTGATAGTAATAGATTTCTGATACCTCGCCGGTTACGATCGTGGGCATATCTTCAACCGTAAGTACCATCGATCCGAAAATCTGACTTTTCCCTTCAGGTACGATGAGCTTACCATATTCGTCATAGTAATCTGCATAGTGCGTTCTGAGTGTTTCGCTCCCGAGTCCCAGTGACTCAGCAAGTTCTAGCGATGCTCTCAGCCCGTCATCTCCAAATGCTTTGATTGGCCTAATTCCTCTTCCCATGAAGTCTCCTATTGCTTCGCTTGTCTGGAGCGTAAACGCGCCTTAAATTGTTCAATCTCTGTCTCAAGGTTAATTTCATAATGGTTTGCGAGAGTGGTGATAGAAATAATAAGATCAGCAAGCTCTGAACCGAGGTCAACAGATTTCTCTATACGTTCTTTTTTACCACTACTCTTTCGGATAGCTTCAGCGACTTCACCCAGTTCTTCCATGATGTATAAGAGCTGCAACTCAACAGAGGGCATGCCTCCAGAATTATGCTCCCAATCTTGACTCACCCAGTTTTGTAATTCTTCGATACTCATTTATTTATTGTAGTATCGAATCACGATAAATTAAATAAAAAGTGATTTAAAATTTCTTTGTTAGCTGAAGTAATTCATATCCGGCAAAAACCGCGGTGCCGTCGATTACGGAAGCAATCATAATATGACCTACAGTTTTCATACGTTCAATGTTAACTTCTCGCGCTCGAGCAGCACTCATCTCAGTCGGAAGTGCATCTCGGGGAAAGCTGAGTGAATCATTAATATCAGCCTCTCGTTTCATTGATTCATAAGCTATATGGGGTGCTGATAACTTTTTCCAGTTCATAAGTAAGTAACTGTATCATAATTCAATCAAATTAGCAAAATGTGGGCGGTCAAGACTAATACAAATAACATTATGAGACAATAAAAATATGAAAACAATTGCATACGGCAACAATAACCCGCAAGGAAAAATTGAAAAAATTACTATTGATCGTCGAGCACCACAGTCGACTGATGTTGTTATCAAAATCGCATATTGCGGTATTTGTCATAGTGATATACACACGGCGAGAGGGGATTGGGGCGACGTTGCGTATCCGTGTGTGCCAGGGCATGAAATTATTGGTGAGGTCGTACAGATTGGGGAAGCAGTGAAAAATCATAAAGTGGGTGATTTGGTCGGCGTTGGATGCATGGTGAACTCGTGTCGTACCTGTGATAAATGCATGAGCGGAAACGAGAATTACTGTAATAACGTGGTCTGGACTTATGCTTCATTAGATCCGATTGATAGAACAGATACAAAAGGTGGTTATACAGAGA
>DAOLHH010000004.1:0-1235 GCA_035329185.1 Candidatus Saccharimonadota bacterium
GTATCTGAGTCGGCCGTCAATACAACCTGCGAGTCTTTCGACATATGCTTAAATGCGGTGAACATCGCTTCTCGCTTGCCGGCGTTTTTTTGGTAAATGTATGTAAACCCATATTTATTAGTAATTCGCCTTATAGATCCAGCGTTTTTTGACCCATCATCAACCACAATAACTTCAAGATCTTTGTATGTCTGATTGGCAAACGATTGCAGTGCACGTTCAAATAATCTTGCTGGTTCGTTATAGCAAGCTATCACTAGTGTCGCCTTCGGATATTCTATTTCGTCATACTGTTCGCGCCTTTCGAGCATCGATGTGCCGATCTGAAATGCAACCCTTGAAAGCGCAACGATACCATATATAGAGGCGTCTATCATGACTTTGATTCCTCCATGCCTAACTCGACCCTTTGATTATAGAAGGTCATTCCAGTTCTTATGACTGTTTGTACGCTGATTTTGTTTTTTGGAAGCCCATTCCTTTTACAAAAGAGATCCCGAATTTCAGTATAGAAAGCAAGATCTTCCTTACTGACACTCATCGATGTAAACGCCGTTTCTTTATTTTCATGCATTTATAGCTCCTTGCTCATTACTTAACCTCGTTCCAATTTTCGCCATTCAAAACGGCTTCCAATTGCTTTTCGTTAAAGTGGTAGTCAAGCCTGAAATATCTATTAGGGTCTACTGCTTCCGTCTGAATCACATGGCAAGTCATTCTTGCTGGCCATACATCAACGATTGCAACTTCTCCGAGTATTCGATATTGATGGTCGCCGAGCTTATGATATTCAATGTCATTTTTCTCAAGATACTTTTCGAGAAGTTTGTAGTTAGCGCGGTTAGCCTTCATCGCTTAACCCATCTGTTGCTTCCGTAAAGTTATATAGTGCTTGGTGCATGATCGCCATTTGTCCTGCCATATTTTTAGTAGGCTGTATATAGCTGAAGTCTCTTCCAGCAAATCGTTCCTCAAGTATAGTTCTTAGCTCTACCAAATTATCTCCACCTTGGACGCTGGCTATAACGCCCGCTATAACCGCAATCACCACGTCTGCTTCGAGTAGATATTTATAATGCGCGTTGCCGTATTCAACGTCTTTTTTTAGAAATTCTTTCATTTCTTCCCCCGATCGACATGCCCCAAAGTTTCCTTGACACTGACTCCGACAAAGCCACAATCGCACTGATATTCCGTAACGCTTGTTAGTTTCACTCGTTTAATTGTGTGCATTT
>DAOLHH010000004.1:1335-10314 GCA_035329185.1 Candidatus Saccharimonadota bacterium
CATTTAATTTCCTTTCTTTCCATACTTTATAAATAAAACTTAATCGCAATTCGTTCTCCGTCCAGCTTGCCAAATTTTCTCACAAACAAACCCTTACCGCTTGGATATTTCGCCTTGAAATCAGCATATTGTTCCTTAGGCGTGCTTCCTTCGTAAGTGCCCTCAACTGTTCGAGGCAAGACTTCATTTACGAAATCTTCAAAGTCGATGTCTATAAGCCCAAGTTTCCTTGATATTGTTTTCATAGCTAATCCTTTTGTTAATACCCATATATTATATTAAATTAATGCAAATTACAATAATTTAATATATTACTTATCCGCAATAAAAAACCACCCTTGCGGATGGTCTTTATGGAGTGCTATGAAACACTTCTGCGTTTAGGCGCATACCTATTATACCAAATAGAAAAGGCTGAATACCTCTCGCAAAAGATGATTTTTGATATCTTCTAGTATCCAGCCCCTAATCAAAACCTCACTCAGTCACAGTCTGTCTCGGAATGTAGCTCGTTGCTACAAAAACCATTGTAAACAAAATACTTGCCATGAGTCAACCTTTGAACGTGCCAACCTGTGGATTACTTTTCAAGCATTTCTTCAACTAATATGACGCCGATGATCGTTGCTGTTATAAGCGACAATACCGAGAAAAGTTTCGTAATATGGAATATGGTAATAGCCGTTGATATAAAAAAGATGATAAGGCATATATATAAGACAGCTTCGCGATCATAACTCCGTTTCATAGACCGGGCATCCTTTCTTTGTACTTCCGACATTTATATTAATCCAATAGTGACCAATTTTTAAATCACGCGCATACGGGTTCTGGCAATCACGTTCTACTGCATAGCGTATAACCATTCCAGCAAGCAAGGTAAAAATAAAAAAGGATATTGCAATATATGCGACAATATCTCTGAACTTATTCAGAAATAGCCATTTATGACTCGGCAGGTATTGGGTCGGTTGTTGTCGACGCATGTTCAACCTCGTTAATTGCTTTTGTTGCTTCCTGCCACCCTTCTTCGGAACCGGTGACGTGTTTGTGGTAGCGTTTTCGGATAACATCAGCGTAGGCAGGGCTCAGCTCCATCATGTAGCAGGTACGGTCGAGCTTATCGCAAGAAATTAAAGTTGTTCCAGACCCACCAAATAAGTCTACAATCACTTGCTTTCGTTCAGAAAACTGTTTTATAAAAAAATCACATACTTCCAGGGGTTTTTGAGTTGGGTGTATACGTTGCCGTACATCCTGCTGTTCAGTACCAATTAGACCAAACCAAGCCACACGCACAATTTCGCGAGCGTGTGATTTTTTCGACCAACATAGCTCAAAGGATGCATTCGTATACTTCAAGTCTTCCATGCCCTTACGCTTATCCCAAACAAACCAAGAGCCGTTTTCCGGTAATCGTTTTGCATAGTAGTCTCCGCCCCATAAAAATATTTCCTTCGTATCGGCAAACATTTCAAATATGTGTGACGGGTCATAGGGCCTGTCATCACCAATTATACGCTCATAAGAATTTTGACTCGAATGTTTTTCAGCAGATGCTTCGGACAATGGCCGCTTTGCGTAATCAGTATCTAAGTTCATTCCATACGGCGGATCAGTAAACACCATGTCTGCTTGCTTGCCATCCATCAAATCACTCACCGCACCAAAGTCCGTACTATCACCACACATTAACCGATGCCGACCAAGCTGGTATATTTCACCAACCTTGCTAACCGGCGGGTTTTGATTATCGACTCCCGGCGCTTCATCTTCCGCAGGATTACGCTCACCACTCGCACCAGACATATCAAGCATACGATTTATCTCATCTTCCGTCTGACCGCTCATAGCAAGCAAGTTGGCAGAATCTTCCATTTGCGAAATGTCATTAATGACTTCCGCGAGCATGTCTAATTGAAACTCACCCTGTACGCGATTAGCTGCAATGTTGGCGGCAAGTTCTTTGCCCAATGGCCAATCAACTTCACGATATGCAAATTGTCTATTTTCATGCACAACATAGCCAAGTGCGACCGTGCCGACTTGATCCGGCGTTTCAAACCGCTGTGTAATAATGACCTGCTTTTGACCGGACATCATTTTTGTTAGTACATTAATTCTTTGGTGTCCACCTACCAGTTGGCCAGTTTGCACGTTGAATACAATTGGCGCAAGATCGCCAAATTCTTTCATGCCGACGCGTAGCGATTCAGCATCATGCTTTTGCATCGTTCGTGGATTCTTTGGGTTGGCTTTTAAATCCTCAATATTTTTTTGCTCTAAACTCATATATTTATACTCCATTATTCTATAGCCAAAAGTATATCACTAATGTATATAGCATACTCCCCTGCTCCACCATGTTTTAAGTAAAAAACAAATTAACACCTTAGAGCACCCTATTTTATATAGTAGGGCAGGGGAACGAACAAAAGTCAAACATATGTTGAAATAATTTTAATTCACCCCTGTTAAACAAATAAAAAGGGGTCGGCTTTGCGAGATAACCGACCCGATTTGATAAGTTTTTGTGTTTTTTTGAGACGTTTTTGTTTTTTGTGCGATCCGTTTCCGTATCTCACTAAAAATAAGCATAATACAGATGAAACAGTAATTGCAACAACAAAATTTAAGAGGCTGTGGAAAGGTACATTCGTTGTTCAGACCTAATTTTTGCATGCCAAAAATACCAAAATGTATACAAAAAATAGTATAAAAAATGTGAACAGCAAATAAAATGAATCATTATTTTTAACGATATAGAAATTTGAGCACCCGTTGCTGAACCTCGTTCGGCCGGTTCCATAAATGCACGGCTTCAATATGTATCACGCGCCAACCGCGAACGTTAAAATATATTTCACGATCCATTTCCGCTACAATATCACGATGCCATTGCCTGCCATCAATTTCAATACCCATCGACAAATCATTACCAAAGTCTACAAAGTATTTGCCGACGCGACGCTCACGACCAAAACACTCCTCGCTTAAAATCTTGCCATATGAATAGAATATGGTAAACGGTAACTTAGTCCGGCGATGCTTCAACCATGATACTTGCCAATATTTGCCACCCATCAATTGTACAAATCGAACTTCCGCAGGGCTTGGGAATAATATACGATTCCAGCGATACCATGACGCGCGCTTGCGATAATAAAATTGTATTAGTTTTTGCGTCCGGGTCATGCTTAAATTATACGGTAGGCTTCAGCCGGTGTACACTACTTACATACATTGGCGATGCGCTAAGCACATTCCAGCAGGAACACGCGTTTTTGTTTTACTAAGCAAAAATCCGATAACCCACAATGCTAATTAGTTTGGTCATCAAACTTCCTTTTGATTTTGAAAATACTATATACATTCGACCTTTCCTGCGGGTCGATTTTTTTATCCACAGCTTTTTTAAAAATTGTTATTGACTCGACTATATTTGTACATGTACGATATACGTACAAACTAATCAAAAAGGAAGGTCGCATGAGTGGGGTCAAATTAGTGACATGCAAGGTCAAAGGATGCAACCAGCTCGTTATACGATGCAAGCACCAGCAACCAATGCCGGCACAGTTGCCAGTAGCACATGCGTGATATATATGACAACCGTTGAATGTACATGTAGCTATGACGATATGTCGCCAGCGAAACATGATATTGATTCGGAAGATTATATGTGCCAAGTTTGCAAAGGGGTTATAAAAGGAAGGACATACATTGCGTATGAGCGATACCACGAACAATCAGGATATGACGAATATCCCGACGTTGAATGATAATCTCGATGCCGAAATAGATACAGCTATTGAAACGGCACTCATGCAGTCAGTTTCAGAAGCTATGCTAAAAGGGTCGACAGAAAATGTTAATATCAAAAAACACCTCAAAGAACAACTCACGATTATGATTGTTCATCGAGATCATAAAGTTTTAGAACATGGAATTAAGATAGGAAAAGGAGAATTACATGGCGAGTGAAGTGGCAAAAAAGAATAATACGGTATCAAAACTTACAATCAAAGAGTTTATATCCGCACCGGCTGTCATAAAGAAAATGAATGAAATGCTGGAATCTCCTAAAAAAGTAAGCCAGTTTACAACAAGCGTGATTGCAATATCTAGTAGTGACGAGCTTCTGGCGAGTGCTGAACCGCGATCAGTATTTAATGCCTGCTTAACGGCAGCGAGTCTAAATCTTCCAATAAATAAGAATCTCGGCTACGCGCATATCATAGGATATAAGAACAATAAAAAAGGTGGCATCGTTGAAGCACAGTTTCAAATTGGGGCTAAAGGATTCAAGCAACTTGCGCAACGAACCGGTCAGTATAAGTTCATTAATGATAGCGACGTCCGTGAGGGTGAGTTAAAAACCCGCGATCGTCTTAGCGGTGAAATGGTCTTTGAGTGGATCGAAGATGATGCCATTCGCAATAAGAGAAAGATTATTGGGTATGTATCATACTTTGAGCTCAATAATGGATTTACAAGCACCTTGTATATGAGCAAGGAGGAAGTAGACGCTCACGCTAAGCAATACAGTCAAGCATACAAATCTGGCTATGGCCCATGGAAAGACAACTACGACGCCATGGCAAGAAAGACCGTAACGAAATTAAACTTGTCGAAAAATGGGCCAGTAAGTACCGAGCTTGAGACTGCCATTGTAGCCGATCAAGCCGTAATCAAAGATGAAGGTAAATATGATTACATCGATGGTGAGGTAGTACAGGAATTACCGGATGATTTTGAAGAACGCATGAGTCAAGCATCAACCGGCGAAGAGATTCAATCATTATTAGATGAACTTACTACGCCTGACTTAAAGAAAAAAGCACAACCACTAGCCGAGGCACGATTCGCCGAACTATGAAAACAGCGACAGAATTAGATCTCGAACAGGGCAGTCTTGAGTGGAAGTTAGCTCGTCTCGGAATACCTACGGGGAGCGAATTCAAAAATGTATTAGCTAAAAACAAGGGCAATACGGAAGCATCTACTCGACGAAACTATCGAGCACAACTTGTGATAGAACGACTAACCGGTCAAGAGGTTGAGCGTTACAAATCGAAAGCGATGGAATGGGGAAATGACACCGAAGACCTTGCAGCCTTAACGTATAGCCTACGAACAGGGAATAAGGTTCGTAAATGTGGTTTTTTCAAGCATAAGAAGATTGATGCTGGCGTATCTCCAGATCGAATCATTATTGATAAAAATGGATGCGTCGAAATTAAGTGTTACGAAATAGCGAATCACATACAGGCACTACGCAACAATGCAATGCCAAAAGAGCATTATCCGCAAGTTCAAGCCGAAATACTCTTCACCGATAGTGATTTTTGCGACTTCGTATCGTATGCGCCAGAGCTACCACCAAACGCACAGATATTCATTCAGCGCATTGAACGTGATGATGATTTCATTAATAATATATTGTTACCGGAGTTGAATAAGTTCATAAGTGAAGTAAACGAAGAATGCGAATTTGTGAAAAATTATGGAAGCTGATAACTGTGGATATTGCAATAAGCCAATAAAGAATCAGGCAAAAGCTATATATAAATATTTTCCAGAAGAACGCGTTCATAAAAAAGTACATTTTTATCATTTACAAGTAAAGAAAGGAGAGCACGATGAAGACAAAGCAGCAACCGAAGACGGAAATTCCGCAGTGGAAGATTGATCAGATGTACGCGCGTCGCTTCAAGCGATTCGGTCGTCTAATAAGTTCAGACCGGTTATCGCTTGGCATTAAGGAATTCAAGAGACAACATAAAGGTGATAGCAAAGCAATCAAAGCGTACAAAGAAGGCATATGGAATGCCATGAAGAATGTAGCGGTAAAATGAGAAAACATCGACCAAAGACACTCGAGGAAATAGGCTTAGACACCTATCTTGATTCAACAAAAGAACAACACAATGGCTTTGACTATAGCGCATTTAAGCGAATGTATGAGTCAGGGGTGAATGCTTCAAATATGGCTCGATCGTTTAATGTGGACAGGCGAACGGTTGCAAAGTGGGTTATTGTATATGAAAAAGGTATTGTAAATGAGTAAAGAAACCGATCCAAAAACAATATTAATGATGGATATCCGAGCAAATGAGCAAGAGATTGAGCGAAGAAAATCCGCAATCGAACAGCTCAAGATTGACCTTGAGGAGCACGTTGAAGATACCGAGGCCGGCGAACGAGTCGGCAAGCTAAAAGATGAGCTTAAAATTGCTCAAGAAGACTTAGCTATGGAATTAAAACGAAAGCCCGGTGTTAATAATCTAATGGAAGAAATCGCAGCCGAAAAAGAAATTTTGAAGGGTTTACAGATTACACTTTCGGATCTACTCGTTACTTATTTTAGCGAGACAAAGGAAAGGCAGGTACAGATTGCCGACGATGGAAGAGCAAAAGATGTCGTAATTTCTGCTAAATTAAGTAAGGACGAACATCAATACCAAACTTCGATTTTCAATCCTGATAATCGGGAGTAGTACCTTAACAATTTATACAGAACAGATATGTGGCGGTAAGGTAGCGGAGGCAAAACTAACATCTGAATGTTTGCTGTAGCGAGATGTTTACCGTCATTACCTGTTCTGTATTAAGACAATAAAGTGTGTGTTGCTGGTAGTAAGTGCCAGAATAAGACTGGTTGGTAGCCAGAAATCGTACTAATTTAAGGAGATACAACGACGGTGAGCAACGAGCGTAAGCCAGAGCAATTCCGTGTTTTAAGCCAGCTAGAGGAAACTTTTAGCAACGCTGGCGTAGTAGCCCGAGTACGAACCACAGAAATTACTACCGAGCACCATACACTTTATTGTTCTACATATCGTAAGTCGTTATTTGGGCGACAAAAGCAAGGCCTACCTATGGCGCATTAGCTAGCGTTTACGGGTATTTGAGTGAAACCTTTGAGATAAACTGAACAGCCAGCGGCAAGTGGGAGAGGAACGTACGCCTCAAGTCATAATTTGTCCCCACCCTTTACGCTTCCAATAGAGGCCTCCTAGAACAGGGTCAGGCGTGTAGCTCGGCATCTACACAGATAGAAATCAAAGAAGGGGAAGTTCGTCACTCTCGCCCAATTCATGGCTTACGATAGCATTGCACACAACTAACATATCAGGGGCTTCTCCTGTCATGAGCATATTAGACACGTCACCGTTGAAATAATACGGGCAGTTGAAACGCGATCAGGGCGAGCCTAATACATGGCAGGCGTAGCTTCTGATAACTGTAGGTAAAGATGAGGAGTGGCGGAAAAGGTAGACGCTATGCTTAGCCCTCTAAGACAGGTGTTCCCCAAACACTATGCAAAGTGACTAAACGAGTATTACTAGAGTTTTCGTTCTAGCTCGGCAAATCCTTGCCTCCTCATCCTTGCTTACAGAACTGTATGTAAAATACTTTTTGCATTTGTAGCTTAAACGTGATAGCTTTCTTATTGAGTAGGGGTGAAAACCAAAAACTTAACAGAAAGGAAACTGTAATGCGAAAAGTAATCGCGAATGCTCTATTGCGTGTTGTTGTGCGCGCTTATAAACTTGATGATACAATGTAATTATCTAGCCAAAGAAAGGTAGAATATCAAAACTATGCTAAACAAAATACTATTCACCATCCTTATACTCGCCGTCTGTATACTTGGGTTCGCATCGGTCAGGCAGTATGATCGGTACAAACAGGTTCAACGCGCAGATCAGGAATTATCGGCGCAACGAGACGCCGAAAAGCGCGCAGTTGAAGAATCCAATGCACAACGGTTAACCCAACTAGAAGCGGAACATGCGCGCCTTAGTGAGCAGTGTTCACTTGGCGCGACCGCTTGGGAAAATTTAACGTATGATCTAAAACTACAGTTGCAAGCACCACAATGCACGGTTGAATCAGCACAATAATGTCATGATGATATAAACGAACAACGTCACAGAAGTGGCGTTTTTTGTTTTTATACCATAAGGGATATAATGCATCTATGGACGAAGGAAATGAATTAAGTCAGAAAGACTATATCAAGGTAATTAGCGAACTCGGTGGCCCATCTCGTCCTATATATGCAAAATTAAATACTTGGGATGAGACGACAAGACAGTTAGAAGATTCTATCCGGGAGAATGCGCCGTTTGAGGGCACTTGGCAATCATATCTATCAGGGTTAAGGATCATTATCCCAAACGAGCTCAGACCATTATTAGCCTCCGGTGGTGTTATTACTTTCTCGAATGATCGGCATCTTTGGTTGTTTGGTCAGAGACATTGGACGCGTATGAACCGCATTATCTCTAAGCGAGTGGGCCCATCACCTGTAAATAACGATCATGCACGCCACATATATTCGCATATGTATAGATTCAGTGCCTTAAATGATGATGGAAGCATCGACGTACCACTTGAACTACTGCGCTATGCCGGTATAACCGGTGAAGTTGTCATTATCGGGATGATGTTTTATGCTGAGATTCATGACAAAGCTAGTTATGTAGAATCAGAGAAGCCGGAGAAGAAACGCTCACTGTTAAGTTTGTTTAGAAAATTAAGATATCAATAATAAGAGGAACATATGTCAAACACATTCATCAAGCACCCAAACGGCAATTTTTATCGTTATGACCAATCACAGCTTGTGACGCGTGAGATGCTTCAGGATAATGTAGTCAAAGCTAAAGAGCTACTTGAGCATGCGGAAAGCCAGCTGAAAGAATTCGATAGCTTAAACCAGCCTCAGCCGTTACAGCAAGAAGCAGTTCCGCCCACTAACGAGCCAGCTACGGTACTCAGCACTAGTAATATATTCATCCAATAACAATTAAATTAAAAAAATAAACATGTTCCAAAATATCATTGAGCAATTACCTCATAACTTCGTAGAGCTTATCGACTACATTGTTATTTATGTTATATTCCGTGGCATATTCAGTAAGTGGCTTGGCAATAAACTCATTGATACCGTTTTCGCGCCACTTGGCA
>DAOLHH010000004.1:10414-11569 GCA_035329185.1 Candidatus Saccharimonadota bacterium
CGCAACCACTGGCAAGCCTCAAGCTGGATGTTCTGCTCGCGCTTTACTACCTTTCGTCCAGTCTTCTTGCTGTTTAAATAGTTTTGCTGTCTTTTTGTTCGTATTTGGTAGCCAGCTTTAAATATAGACCCCATGCGAACATTTTACGCACTGTGGATAAGTATATCAAATATCTGACTCGACTATTGGCTGTACAGACTCCGTTGTATCGGCTGTAGGGGTAAATTCTTCGGACTGCGGAAGTATATCTTCGCTTTCAATGCCACTTGACCTGCGCTCTTCAAAAAGACGCTGTTTCTTGGCTAATGTTAAAGTATTTGAAAGCGATTTAATACCGACGACAGGGAAGCTATAGACTAGTGTTGTGAGCGACATAAGACCAAGTGCTTTTCCAGTAAGAAGTGACGGGTTTTGATTTGCTGTATCAACTAGCGACTGTGTGAATACTGCTAATGACGAAAATAAAATGCTCAAGAAGTTTATGACGCTACTACTTTGCAACGAAAGCCATCGTTTTATATTCTGCAATATAATCGACAAAAGTACCGATGCGCCAAGTCCTTGTGCTACGGTATCAAGTGGTATATTCTCTATTGATTTTATAAACAGTTCCATGTCGGTCGCTCCTTATTTCTTTTTCTTAAATGATCTTCCGATGCGAATGAAGAACCCTTGAATCTTGGCAATGGCAATAATGATTTGCTCATGTATAGATAATTTGTCTGTCATCATATGTCGAAGCTCTGTCGCAATATCCAAATTAAAGTCATCGTCATTCTCTGGTTGACTACCAAGTAGACCAACGTACTTCGCGCTGTCCTGACCTTCTGACAGCTTTGTTGTCGGTACGCCATACCAAACGCCCTCGCTTATGCTTTTCTTCGTTCTTACATAAGCTATGTCGTCTTTTACGAATGTACCGCCAGAATTGACTCGTTGTAGCTTACCGAGCCTTTTTGCGATATGCAGGCCATCAAGATCAAGTACATCGGTTGTCTCCTTGGCGATATAAATCTTATCTTCGACAACGAAAGTGTCCTTATATGATGTGACTACTACAGGCTCAGGCGTTTTTTCGGTAATCGGCTCCGGCTCCGGTATCGGTGCCGGGGTTGGTTCATATGTCATTTCTGGCACAGGAGTTGGTGCTGGTGC
>DAOLHH010000004.1:11669-38409 GCA_035329185.1 Candidatus Saccharimonadota bacterium
ACTTCATAAATAAAAGTATTATCGGTTGCATGTATAGAACCAATTTTTGAGGCCGTTCCAGACTTGAAAGTGCTTCTCGTAACACCAGATAAAATTCTAATTTTCTCATTGATAGCGGGCATAATTACGGGAGATGATGGGGTTGGCTGGCTTACTGGCGACTTATCCACATACTCGGCCCATGCTTTGGGCCCACCGTAAGTGCTCCAGTGTTTTACTTGGCCATCCCAAGAGTCAATAATAAGGCCCCTTGAAGCATCTTCGACAAGACAGAAATGTGTACCAAAACGACTTTCAAGCCCTGAGAATTTAACAATACAATTATTTGATGGAAGTGTATTTGTTCCGGTGCTTTTAATCTGTATATTGGCATTGTATTTCGTAATTGATCCCCACTGTAAATCGTCGCGTATACCATCATCAACGTCGATATAATGACCGTTATCGCGCATGTATGCATTGAGCACTACCGGACTCACACCCTTGCCAAAACGTTCAAGCAAGTTACAGAATGACGTAAGGAAGCAACCAATCTGACTAATGCGGTATTTTCCGCTTATCCCTTGTGTTTCAAGATAATTTTTCTGTGCGTACATTTTAATCCTTATGTTTAATATATCACACCTTTTTTAAATGTATGCGCATACCGCCCGGATAACACAGGCAACGCTTTGGTTGGTACGAATTGAATCGGAACTGCTCGTTTTCAAATTCATATAATATCTTGTCGGCTCATCAACCGTGACTGGTTTTGTGACTTCCGGTGTTGTTACCAATGCAATGTTGCCGGTTGGTGTTTGCAATGTACCAATTGCGGTAAGATCCGTATCCGATTCCGATGAACTGCCCGTTGACAATGTACCGCTAACGTTGCCGGACGTACCCGATGTTTCATTGAAATAAATACCATTTTTCCACGATAATTTCCATGATCCGGTTGGCAATAGCAAGCTGAAACTTCCGATGTTATACCATACGTCGGCGGTCGGTGTCGCTTGTGTAACGTTACCTGAAATGGTTTTAAATGCAACTTCCCAACGGTCTAATTCGCATGGAAATCCATATGGTGATTTTTGTGCGGAATAGTATGCATTTTGAAGTGTTCCATAAGGAATTCCCATATCGGTTGGACAAAATACTACGATAGTGGATGATGTTATGTCCATAACTATGGCGTATACAACACTTTGAAACGGATTGTCAGTGCTTGTTGCAACGGCAGAGTTCTGACCTGTCATGTTATTTGCTGTTTGATTTGTCTGGTAGTCGTTAAAATCACCATTGAGCTTATAATAGGCAACAAGGTTGCTTTCATTCCCAGCAAGTTGCTTAAACATGTTATCTCGAATCTCTGTCTCCGTCCGAATATCAGACCATACTCGTACTTCGGATATTTTCCCGTCAAACGGTTCACCGCCGGTATCTGCTCGAGCGCCAACGGCTAGGTCGCCGGTATTACCGAACGCGGTCGTGGTTCCATTTGTATAGGTTGACGATGTTTCTACACCATTAATATATAGTTTCCCACCGGAGTTAATTGTCATTTGTCCGGCAACGTGTGTCCATACGCCAACCGGTATTTTTTCGTATGATACCAATGAATCGGATGTAGCCGAACTTGCAACTGCATATAGTTCTAACTGTCCTTCCGTACCGATACGCATGATAGCGTAGGCGGCTGAACCACTTCTTGTATTTACAATAGTCATACTTGAACCGGTAATACTTTCAATCTTTATCCATGCCTCAAACGATGCCGTCGTACTAAGCCCTAGCGCAGTTGGAGTCGTTTTCTTTGCATATTGTGACGTACCGGATTCTAAATCGGTGCATTGTGTCGGCGGTGTTGTTGCCGGTTCAATTTTGAAGCGCATGCCTTTCGATATATATGTCGACGTATCGACATCGGTATCAAGACTAAACAAGCGATTTCCTAAGTTATACCCCGATGTTATCGAATATGTCGCCGTCTGGTCTTCAGTCCATTGGCTAGGCGTTATATTTGCACTCATAAGTGTCAAGAAATTAGAAATTAAAACTTTTCTGTTCTTGCCCGATGTGCTTTCTATAGTCGTCAAAAAATCATCTAATGTCGGTGCTGTGTCTTCGGTGAATGCTGATTGTTTTTTATCTGCCATAATATTCCTTCATTTTAACTTGGTGTACTTGGGTTGTCTATTGTTTCCTGCGCAAATAGTCCACGTCGCAATGATTCGACAAGGCTCGTTAGCTGTGGCGCACGCGTACCGAGCGAAAGTCTTACTCCGTCAGGCGTGTAGTCTCTACTAATAATTTGAAAAAGCATGTCGTCAATAAAGTTACCATTTCCCGTACAGCGAATGACCTTTCCGGGAACAAGCAAGGTGATATCCATTGAACCGGCACGAACATATATTGATGATTGCGTTTGCTCGTCCTTATTTTCTTCAATGTAACTATCGCCATATGCATCCGCAGTGGATCCATTCGTCACACGGCTATCTGTCCGCGCGCCAAGTCTTACGCCATAAGTATTCTGACTATCAGTATCGTAATACCGCTTGAATAGATTTGTGCCACCACCAGTATCGCCACCAGTGAACAAGAACTCGTTCGTCATGTTTTCGATTGATTGAGCAAACTCCGCTTCAGTATAGTGATTACCGCGAATCAGCGTATAGTCTGGCGTCGCAGATTGGTTTTTCATAGTAATTTCATTTGTACCGAGATCAACAGAGTAGTAATAGCCATTTGGAGAGAATTCTAGACCCTTATTAAGTGCATCTTTAATTGTCGCCACCTTGAACTGATAGCTAATAGTTAATCCGGCAGCTTCATAATTGTCTGCAAAGAATAAACGCCCACCACGAATGTTGTAGTCATCAAGAATTGGCGATAGCATGCCGGTGATAGGATCAACTGTCGTATACGTTGCAGTTGTCGTATAGTTACCGTATGAAACGACAAAGTACATATCTCGTGGGTTTGAGCTCACCCATGAGCCACCACCCGAACCGCCTGCATACGTCGCGCTCATCATCTCGCCGTCTGCATATGGATCGGAACTATGATATTCAAACCTTATAGACTGACCAGATGCCACTTCTAATGAGAAGAAGTATTCTTCAAGTTCAACGGCCGTTACAAGCGAGGAGAAGGCAAACTCTTCGACTACTGAAACACCGAGCGTATCAATTGACCGTGTAACCGACGAAAGAAAGTTGCCGTTTTTATAGAGTTTTAGAGTGACGGTAGCCTTACCCCTTAACTTCACCTTGATAGAGCCTATATTTGTCACGCCTGCACCAACAATGAACGTCTGACCGTACTTTTTCCAGCTTACCGAGTCACCGTTATTATATATGGTCGTTAGCAGGTTTGATGTCGTTTGTGACTGATCGATAGTATAGGTAAATGGTGCGCCACGCGTGATATAGTCATTCGTATCGATGCCGTCGGAATACGCGACGAACCTTATTTTACTGTCGGCATCTTTTGAAAGAGTAGAACTAACACGTCGTATTTGTCCGGTAAACATATCTTTACCGTTAGGATAATATGCATCAACTTGTGTGACGACGATTCGATTCCCGTTCCTAATAAGCACTTCAGGATCGTCCGATGTTCCAAGACCCATAATAGGTGTCGCACTTTCTAACACCAAGCGATTATCGTCTTCGTCCGTCATGTATTCGCCGTCTTCGGTGAGTATATAGCCGGGGTGCTCGCCAGCAACGTCTATATCTTCCGCATAATCAACGGTTATCTTCGTGCCGGTTGAATTTATGTTGTGGATAAAGTTAAAATCGGAAACCACCTTGTTCGCATCGAGTAAGCCAAGAAATGAGTCGTAAATGTCATATACCTTATATATCAGTCGTGTTGGCACATCTGCGGTATTAGTGTTCAGGTCATAATGCCAGTCGACCGTCACGATGATGCTATCTATAGTTGCGACACCATCGCCACCACTTACGTCAGATAAAAGCACCTTCACACCAAAATCATTATCGTTTAAGTCGTCAGGTGTTATTGACGAGAAACCCCATAAATCATAACTACCGCCATAAGTAGTATTAAGCGTTCCTGCATCGTATGTATCACCGGTTTTAGACGGTATGACAAGCTCTATATCACCTTGGCAACTAAAGTTTGTTCCAGTGATTGCAACCGTAATACCGTCAATTACCGCTATATCTGGAATGTTTAGGGCATATAATTTATGGTACAGTGTGCTACCAATTTGACCACCAGCTGTAAATGTCAACGTTCCGCTAAGGCTATCATCCTCTCTAGTATTGTCGTAAGCCGACCAAGAGACATCCCCATCGCCCAAATCAGTCGCGGTAGCCCCGATGCCTGTTGTAGTTCGTGACGTAATTAGCATGAATAACCCCTATTGATACAATGGATAATATTGAACAAGGATGTCGAAATTTCGGGCACTAAAGTTATCTGAATAAGTCATTGTACCAGCACCCGGCTTGAACTCTGGAAATGCGCCTAGGAAATCAATATCTTCTCCGTTTAATTGTACTGATTTATTGTAACAATCTATGACAAGCACATCATCGTCAACGAAGGTCTCGCTTATTATGGCGAGTCTTTGACCGGTGGTAGAATTTCCAACCATTAAATAATTAGCACCAGCCGTGACGGTGTTTATGGTAATAGTCCATACCGGAAGTAATGTTGGCGCAGTGCCAACAAACGTATGATTATCCGTGTATGATGAGAGCGTCCTTCCGGTAGCAGTTAATGCGGTTGTGAGCGACGTTGCGCGACCAAATGGATCGGTACAGACAAAGACTATAGTGAATTCTATATAGTTTAGCCCGCCGGGTCGAGGTGCGTTTATTGATGCCACGGTAGCTGTATATCTTCTTGTGCCGCCAGCATAACCAATATCTAAATTTGCTTCTTTATTTAAGAAATAACCAAGAAAAGTATCGCGAAGCGTATCGAGTGCTGAAACGGAAGTTGATTCGAGCGTACCTTTCACGACTATTTTTTTCATCGGAAAGTTGCGCTTGTTTATGGCACTTCTATTGGCATGAGCTATCTTGCTCACGGGCATATCCAGATCGGGAATGTCGTGATGCTCAATACTGCTTGTAATGATCGAGCTTGTCTGTAGGTCGTGTGAATCAAATGATATTGCTGTAGCCATTATGCAACCCCCGTACTAAATCCCCATTGCTCGAGCATGGCGTCATTATTGATTATATTGAATACTTCACGGGTCGCATCGGCCGTCTGAGGATATACATTTATTGTGAACGTTCGATTGTCTTGACTCGATGATCCACCGACTGCACCTGCGCCAATAAGTTCCGCAGTTTGGTTTGCCGGTATGATTGTGCCCGAACGATTCGGGGTGAATAACTCAAGCCCTTGTTCGTTTACTTGATAAGTATTTCCAGCCTGAACGTGACCACCTGATGCACGGTGTTGCACGCCTTGATCAATAGACGCGTTATATGCCGAAAATCTTCGGTTATATTCTTCTTTAGAGATTCTGCCCTCATCAAGTGCTTTTTTTAGTGAGTTATAAAAGGACGTATCACCAGCACCAAGATTTGACGCTTGGCGGCTTGTCTCAGAATTTATAGCGTTAAGCTCCCTTACTGCACCGATGAGCCGGTATACCTGCGCCGTAGCAGCAATTGCACCGGCTGCTATAACCGCAAATCCAGCAAAACTTATCATCGACGCATTAAGACCAATCACAGAGACTTTCGCTAGCCCAAAGGCTGTAGTAATCCCCGATATTGCAGGCCCTAAAGCAATCATTGCTATTTTTACACTTAATACTGTCGCACCAAGACCAAAGAGCACCGTAGCGAGTCCGCTAATAGCTGCGGTAGCGATTATAACTACAGACACAAGTTTTGGATGTTCCTGTGCGAATTGCGTAAATTTTTCTATAAGAGGTGTCACCGTTGCTAGTAACTGCATTAATGCTGGCTGTAGTGACTCGCCAATCGAAGCCTTCAAATATTCGGTCTGTGCGGCATACATTGCCTGCTTTCCGGCTGCTGTTTCCGCAAGTTTCGCAGCGTCTCCAACCATCGGATTTGTCTCTTTTAATAAGCCGTTAAACAGGGCTTGCCGAACATTGACGTCTGTCGTTGCCTTCATTAAATCTTGCGCTGAATAGCCAGCTTCAGTTAATATCACCGAAAGATTCTTGGTGACACCGGCATTGTCTACAAGTATAGAGTTCCCATTTTTTATACCTTCAGTAGCACTTCTAATTGCATCGCCAAATGATAATGATGCCTGCCTGTTGAATGCTGCAGTATCTTTGAACCGCTCCATCAACTTTATTGCTTGAGGTAACTCAAAACCGCTAGCCAAAAGGTTTTTTAAACCTGTTGCGGCATCGGAGACGGTCATTAGTCCGTCTTTTGCTAAATCGCGCGCTGCTTGTTGTGCTTGATCCGCATTCTGACCAAATGCTTTAGCTATAGAATTCAAGCCAATCATTGATGCCTGCATAGAGTTTGCACTTTTAATAGTCATTCCCATGGCATCAGTGGTCTTATTAAACACAAAAGCAGATGCGGCAGATGCGGCAGTAAGTTTTATAAAAGATGATTGCAGGTTGGATATATCGGGAGTTGTGGTTTTCGATTTATTGCCGAGCCGATCGATTGAGCCCGTTGCGTTATCAATACCACTAGTGTCGGCTGTACTCTTAACCGCTACGACAATTGACTGGTCTGATTGTCCAAGTAACGGCATTCTATTCCTCTTCTTTTGGCTTACTGTATTCGTTTTCCATGCTATGCATCTCTAAATCTCTACTTATTATATGCGTTGGCGTATCTAGCATGTCTTGGTAGCTTGCCCCCATAACCTTACGCCATACATAATTCATGTATTCCGACGGTGGATTTACGCTTGATCGTTTTCCGTCACGTTGATTTGCAAGGTAGAGGGCGAGTCTTTTTTTGTGTCGGCATCTAGTCTTTGCGGTTCTTCTGCTATTTTTGACTGCAAAAACTCAAAATCTTCAGTTTTTAATAGGCCGACCGTGTTTATATTTATTGGCATCGGCTCATTATTTGAATCAACATAATTCCAATCTTTAATGCGACGAACCATAACTGAGAAGGCTTTTTCAGCGTCAGTCATATGCGTGTTCATGCCAAGCATATCACCTGCTTTTTGTGGCGAAATGTCCATGTATACAATAGACTGCTCTTCTTTCGGCAAGTCCTTTGTTGAGGGCAATATAACCTCGACAACATTTGAGTGAGTATCGAATTGTGGCATTAGATACTACTCCTTGTGTTTATCACTTTGACATCGAATGCTTGTGCATCGGACGTATCATAGTTTGGTTGCATATCAACCTCATGGAGAATGATAGAGTCGGCTTCCGTTGGGTTTACGTCGTTCTTAGCTTTTAGGTTGTTAAGCGTAACGCGTAACTCATACTGGCTTGATGCGCCGGAGTATGAACGCATGACCAGTGCGGACTTCGTGAGCTCTTCCCAATCTCGGTGTCTTTGTGGCGTGTCAAGATATACTTTAAACGAAAAACTGACATCGTAGCGACCGCGTGGAAGAGATGCAGGATCAAATGAACCCGAACGTGGCGAGCCGTTTTCATTCTTAAATTCATGCATGATAGAAAGCTCAGTACCCGGTTCAAGTCTCGTTTGGTTTGAAGCGGTTGCGCTATCAGTTTGAGCGGTTGACGCATCGGTTGCAAAGAAATATCGTGTTCGTGGCCACAGGAACGGCGTGAGCAAGCTCAATGAGATGCTTGCAGGCTTTATAGACAAAACGTCGCCTGATGCGCCGGCTGAGACGTTTTCAGATACAACAACAGTGGTCGTAGTAAGGCTATCGACAACACAATCAATATACGCTCCGGCCGAGACGTCATATACTTGTATCGTATCGCCAACAACGAGGCCGTCAGTTGGTGCATCATACTGTCCATTGCTTTTAAGCGTGATAGTGTAGGGGCCCGAACCGGTAACACTAGATATCTCGCGTGGATAAAAGCTCTTTAGTGCTGCAACATCGAGGTCAAATACCATTTCATCTTCGCGCCAACCGATGGATATTTTGCTTGCCTCAACACCCATAAATCTTACCGCATAGCTACCATATGACACGTCAACGGTGTAGCTCTTCGGATCGGTCGCGCTTACCGTGTATGGATGCGTATAAGGGTTGGAACCGCTTGTGTTACCCTTTGTCATTAGCATGTCAAAGAGGCTTGCTGCGGTATTCGGTTCTGCCATGACCTGCATACTACCACGGTGCTTTCTGATGCCCGGTAGGCTTTGGAATCGTTTAAATTTGCCACCGTATGCTGGTTCATCACTCATGAGCGAAACATCTGTTGCGATACTTTGTGAGTAGTAGGGGACAACAAGCGACGGCGTAACTGCTTCACCTTTTGTTGTCTCTTTACCCAAAGAAATATATCCTGCGCTTGCATTACGCTCTGACATTATTCAGTCTCCTTTGCTGGTTCGGCTTGAACTGCTTGTTCTTCGCTTTGAAGTAATTCAAAGTTCGGATTATTAATTGGTACATAAGTAGTAAATACTGCATCGGCTGGAACGCAACCAACCCCAATGATTGCCTGCTCAAGTCCGCTGATGTTTTTATATTTGTACATGAAACTATTCTCCTTAAAATAGTTATGTTTGTCAATCTCGCGCCGGTACTAGTGCACGTCTTCCAATCGTCAATGTTATATACGCTTCCTTGGTGTAAGTATTCGCTCCACGCTGTGCTACATCAAAATCCGTCTCGATAGTGTTCTCTATAACGGCATCGTCTAGTGTGTAATGTTTCCGTAGCACCGCCATAATTGTTTTGTCCATGTAATAACCGGCTCTTGCGTGACCGTCTGGATATTGACCCTTTACAATTCTTCGCAATTTCGCGCCAGTTAAGTCTTGGCTTTGGTCGGCTCTTAAATCATCTTTTGTATTATACGAAACGGTGATAACAATCTGTTCTCGTAGCAAATCGGTTCCGGACGCATTGGCATTAATAGAGCCCGTACCTTCACGAACCATGATGCAAGGAAGGCTTTTTTCTGGTACGTCGCCAATATCATCGTCATAATAGGTGAAATCTTCACCAAACGTTTCTTTTAATAGTCTTAGAACTCGCGCAACACCATCCGGATAGTAATTAATTGCATCTTCCATGTTATACGCTCATAATTTTCTTTCTTACTTCGTCGTTTATATGCATACGAATCATGCGCTTAATCGGTTCATTGATCCCCATCGTAGCTCTTCTTGGTAGTCTTTTTCGTGGCAAGGTCGATTGATGATACTTGAAGTATGTGGCACTGTTGGATATAAGGACGCTTTGCGAGCTTGCTTCAAATTCAAAACTGTTTTGCATCTTACCGGAGTCAACCAATGGTGCTATGCTATTTGACCCAAAATTGCCGTCTAATCCAGACTGCAGCCTGCGCCCTAATAGAAATCCGCCAAAATTAGCAGCAGAGGCATTCTCAACCTCAACGTTGTGCCCTCTTGCCAGCAAAGTTATTGGGCTTAAAGGTTGCCAAGGCTTACCAAATACACCACCTTGAGAAGCAAACCCACGCGTCGAATAGTATCGAGAAGCATCTTGCCCGATACGGTTCATCGCGGCTTTGAGCTGGTATACGCTTTGGCCAAGCCTTCTAAGTTTTGCTTGAACCGCACGATCGCCTTTTACCTGTATCGTTATTTGCATGATTAATACCTATCCGACATTCTCGTGCCTCGTGGTGCGCCTCCGACGGTAGACGAAGCGGTTGCCGTGTCGCCGTTTGGCCATCCTTTAAAATCTGAGGCGTTGACTGTTTCCTCGGTTGTGCCAGTCTCTCCAATAAGCGTAAGCGTTCCAAGATTAAGCCGATCAAGAATACCGGTTTGCTTGTCGTTCGTAATTCGTTCAATCATCGCAACACCTTCATTGTATGTTGAACTGTTTACTGTGCCGTGTTGTTGCGTTAATACATAGCCCGCAGCAAGCACTCGCGTTATCTCTTGTATAAGTTGGTTTATGGGCTCGGTGAAGGGGATTGTGTATTTACCGGTGAGCGTCGCGTTAATAAGGCTTTGTGCCGCTTGTCTTTTATCATCGATTATATCGTCGGTGATATATTTGTTATTGGTTAATCCTGCCTCAGTGCGAATAGACTCAATTGATACATAGTTACCATATCCGCCTCCACGTTTTGCAGTAGAATCAGCAATTGATGTTTCGCTATCGGCGATGGAATTATAATAGGTGAACTTATACCAATAATCCGAGCTTCCCGTTGCGTCCGTGTATGATGTTTGCGCTTGGTCAAAGTCTATATCAGTTGTGGCTAGCAACGAGAAATCCCCATCGTCCGGAGTAGTACCATCAACATTACTTGCGCGGTATATCCGTATTTTATCACCGTATAATTTATTGACCGGATCAAAGCGAGAGAATGATCGTGATAAGTTTGCGGTTGCTGTTACGTCCAGACCGCTTACGCTATCGACCACTATTTTTTCTACGTTTTCAGACCCTAGTTTGCCAATTAAAAGTATGCTATCCGCGGCAATATTATTGACACTTTGTACCGTTATATCTGCTTGTCCACTTGCAACATCATCATCTAACGTAGTTGATTCAAGTAAGTTTCGTGAGCCGTAATTTGCAACTGTTATTGTTTGTGACATTTCTAACCCTCTTAATTAAGTATAACTTCTGTCGCTCTTGATTCAAAAGCCATTAATTTTAAATCGGACAATGACTGTGTAATTACTGTATCGCCAGTCATACCAAGTGCAACAATAGCATCTTCGGTTTGCATAACAATCATATCATCATCAATTTCATAAACCCCACCGACTATCAGTAGGTCATATATACTCAAGGTACTATCGATATGCTCGAGAACGACCGACACCGGCCCCACTGATACGGCCATTGAGTGCATAGACGTACCGGACGTTATCGTTTCCATAATTATCGATGCAAAACCGACCGATATCGTCATGGCATGCATCGTCGTACCGTTACTTATATGGTTCATTACGATGCTTACTGCACCAACTGAAACCGTCATGCCGTATACCTGCGCCGTTGACGTGATGATTTGCATAGAAATTTGAAGGTCGTCAACTGTTATGACGTGACTGTACAGGGTAGTGGTACTACTTATTGTTTCAAGCACAATCGAAACAGGGCCCACGGAAACGCTTGGCCCATACAGTGACGTTGTTGAAGATATAGCGTTTAGTACCACGCTAACGGCACCAACGGCAATAGATGGATTATGTACGCTGGTAGAACCGGAGATGTGCTGTAATAAGACCGATACTGCGCCAACGTCAATCGTCATCTGGTAGAGTGTTGGTGTGAGCGTAATCGCATTCATCTCGATTTGCGCATTTGCTACGCCAATAGATAGGTTACGAACTACCGTAGCACTTGCAATGGCGTTCATTTCAATCGTCACAGGGCCGGTAGTTATCGTCATTCCATATACGCTGGTAGACTGGCTAATTGCTTGCATTTGGATACTGACAGGGCCAACGGCAATAGACATCTGATACAGTATTGTGCTAGACGCAATGGCATTAAGTACCACCGATACTGCTTGCGGTGTGACCGTCATGTTGTGTAACGATAACGTCGAGGCAATAGCTTGCATCGATACTGATACAGGGCCAACATCAACAGTTAAATTATGTACTGCCAGCGTTGACGATATAGCGTTCATATTGACGCTTACTGCGCCAACGGCGACGGTCATATTGTGCATCGATGCCGGGTTGCTTATTGCCTGCATGCTTACTGCCACAGCACCCGGAGAAACTGTCATTTGATGCATGCTCAATGATGTGCCGATAGCCTGCATGGCGACACTTACCGCGCCCGGTACCACAGTCATGTTATAGAGCGATGATGTACTTGCTATGGCTTGCATAGACACCGACACTGCGCCCGGTGCAATGGTCATTTGGTATAACGTGGCACTACTTGTAATCGCTTGCATGGAAACGGCTACTGGCCCTGTAGCTACGGTTGGATTGTATAGACTAGTGCTTGAAGATATAGCATTCATGACCACCGTTTGAGGCGATGCACTAGATGCAATGTTGAAATCCTCAAATGCTACTGTGCCCGGTGAGCCTACAACCGCGTATGTACCTGCGGATATTTCCGCTCTTAAAGACGTTATTGTTATTGGGGTTGCTGCGCTATGACGATTAGTCCAGCTTGAACCATCAGAAGAAGTATCCCAATAAACAGTGCCCGATGATTCGCGGATTCTCCACCATAGATGCGTCGTACTGTTATATGCTACCGAAGCAAGATTTGTTGCAACGCCGTTGACGACCTTACGAAAATAGAGCGTTCCTTGCTCTTGCATGATCTCGATTTTATTAGTATTCGCCGTATCATGCAGGGTAAGAATAGCCTCAGCAGTCGTCGCCGTATTACACATGGTCGGTACTTTTACCAGTACCGATGAACCGGTTAAGTCATAAGTGTCTGCCGTTGCATATCCAGCATAGTTTGATCCGCTACTCGATAGAGTAATGACCAACTGTCCGCCGGTTTCAGAGTATGTTGCAGATGAGCTATAGGCATAAGCCCATTTCGTTAAATCGGTTGAATTATCATCAAAGTTATCAGTAAGCGTTTCAATTAATGGCGACGACGTATAGTCTTCATTAAACCATCCGAATGGAGTGAGCTTGGTACTAAACCAGCCTTTTTCGCTATAGTGTCGCTCATATATTTGTCGCACAATGATTAATCCTTAGTATGTATACACGATACAATGACCTGCACCACCGGCCCCACCATTTCCGCCAAGACCGGGGTTCATGCCGACGCCACCTCCACCACCACCGCCACCGCCGTAACCACCAGCTCCACCATCTCCGCCATTCGTAGACGCAGTGACAGTTGTGCCACCACCACCGCCACCTGCACCACCACGATATGATGTAGCGTTTGCACCAGCGGCTCCAGCAGTAGGTGAAGCTCCGTCGGTACCAACAGCCCCACCACCTGAAGCAGAATAACCACCAGACTTGCCACCATTTCCGCCGGCTACTATTGCAGGGGTCGCAGAATGTGATCCACCCGCACCACCGCCGCCTCCTCCTCTGTTTGAACCACCACCATGAGAAGAGGCAACAGGGGTTGCAGCTATTCCTGCACCACCAGCTCCACCCTCGTCAGCGTTTGCAGTAGTAGATACTGCAACTGAACCAGTAACGCCTTGTCCACTTATTCCGTTCGTTGCTGCGGTAGGAATACCACCTGCACCACCAGAAGTTGTACCGACTGAACCAACAGCATTTGAAGAAGCACCTCCACCACCACCTGTTGCTACCGCAGATATAGCTCCACCTCGTCCACCTCCGCCACCGTAACATGTTAATAAAGCACCGAAAGTTGAGTTTCCTCCAACGCCACCATCACCACCAGCGGCTCCAGCGGCACCTTTAGCACCCGCCGTACCACCCGCACCAATTGTCACAGTCTCAGTGGCTCCGAGGTCGTCAGCATCAAAGACGGCTCTCTTCCAAGCACCTCCACCACCACCGCCACCGCCTTTGGCGACTACGGCTGTAGCAAGTGAAGCACCTGCACCACCACCACCACCACCACCAATCATCTCTACGATGACAACTTTAGGTGTGAATGTTGTTGGTTTTGTCCATGTCTGCGCACCTGCGGTAGTGAATGTCTGAACATCTGCAGCTCCAGTATTAGACCCTGTGATTGGCACCCCTGCTGAATTCAATCGTAT
Source organism: Candidatus Saccharimonadota bacterium (assembly GCA_035329185.1). Lineage (GTDB taxonomy): Bacteria > Patescibacteriota > Saccharimonadia > Saccharimonadales > SZUA-47 > JAGQMY01. The sequence continues at coordinate 25,438 of DAOLHH010000004.1, forward strand.
AATGTTGCCCTTTTCATCAATGACAACTGATTCGCCAGCCGCCAAAGTAGCTTTAAATATAGTTGCAGCAACCGAACCGTCATAGTGCTCAAGCGTCACCTCGTTCTGCGTCGAGGCATGTTCATTTCGTATAATCATAAGCTGGACGGTGCGCACACCCGATGCAGGGCTTGATACGACAGTCGTTGTTGTCGCACTAGATATTGCGACATTATTGTTATCTGCGGAAATTGCACCCGATACGTTATCAACAAATGATGAATGAACATCAATGTTCGCCGAAGAGCTTGTTACTACCCGCAGAATGTCGGTAGTGTTTAATAGAAGCACGTTATCCTCCTTTTTGTATGGATGCAAATATTCCGTGAATACATGTTTATTTCTTACTTATAAGTGGCAGTTTTTTACACTGCCACATCTAACTTCTATATAGAAAATAGTCCTGAAGCGTTTACGGTGACATCAATATCACCGCCGTTCGGCGTCACTGGCATGCCAGAGGTGAACGTATCATATATCGCAATAAGCCGTGAGGTGCCGGCAACACCGGTGTCTTGGTATATAACGATATATTCTGATTGATCACCAGTAACAGTAGTAAATGAAAAGTCACTGGCATCGACCGTTCCACCAGAAACCGAAACTGTTAAGTTCGCGCTTGTTGCAACGCGACCACCAGCCGTAATATCTGCAAGATCATTGTCTGTAGCAGTGTTTGGTGAATAGTCGGCAGCATCTACAAGTACAGCTTTTATATTGTCTGTATCAACGTCAATCGTGCCATCGAGTATGCCTTGTTTGCCCAAAGTATATAAAGCATTTGCCATTACCTTTGTCTCCTATCTTCGTATTCAGCATACGCAGAACCGCCAACCGATTGATTGACTTTTCTATTGCCGTCTGAAAGCATCGTTCTTGTGACGACTTCGCTTTGCGCAGTATGCATAGCTTTTAATTCTAGTGCCCTTGACCGGTTGTATGGTGGCAATGCTTCGCCCTCTAGTGGTATACCATTCCTTGCCCTCGTTTGCTGTTGCATCTCGGCTTCAATCGTGTGAAGTTTCTGCAACTCTTCTTCAAGGTTCTTACTTGCCTCGAGTTCCATTTGTTTACCTTTCTTTAATTAAAAGTGCCTCGATAGTTACACCAAGGCACTTCCGTTCATGTACTTACAACCCTACTTTTAAGCAATGATGATGTCAGGATTAATTTCTTGACTACCAGTTGATGGCGGGTTGTTCTCAAGCTCTGCGGCTTTTGCGACGTCGCTCGGTGAAGGTGGCAAGACTTCTGATGCCTGAACCGAACCAGCTTCGTCGCTTCCGACTAAAGGGGTAGGCTCGGTCGGTGCTCCGGCGACCGACGCAGGTTGTGATTGCTCAACAACCGGTGCTTCAACCGGAACCGGCGCATCGATTTTTGCATCGTATGGTCGGATATTCCCGTCATTGAGGAAAGACTGCGTAGTCTCGTTGTCCTCAAGCTCTACCGTTGAATCCTCTAGGCAAAGATTGCCATTAATGAACGTGTTCCTTGTTACTATGTATTGCATTATTACAAACCCTCCTTCATATCAGGTTTGAATTGTATCATACAATCGGAAGATTGCGTCATTAACCACTGCTTTAAAGACGAACATATCAGTTGCACGAACAACTTCAGATTTTGCGCCTTCTTCACGTCGAACATCAACACCAATCATGTCTGGCTTGTAGAATTGATAGCCTGCGCTTGGCTCTTCAATTGCAGGGGTTTCCGCAACATAGAGCAAGTAAGCAAGACCTTTCGTAGACCACAAGAATGAGCCCGTACCGCTCTCAGCAGCACTTTGCTTGATGCCACCGGCGATAAGAACTTGCTTAACATCAAAGTATTCTGCAAGCATCTTTCGCATATTTTCTTCGGTTCGGTTGGTCGTGTAGGCAAAGACACCGCTAAATATAGTGTTTGAAATGATTGCATCATAAGTCAAACGATCAATAACGAATGTGTTAGGACGTACACCGGTTGCTTTCTGAATAGTATTCTTTGCCGTCGCAAGTGCTGCACGAATATCGGTTGATGTGGTAGCCCACGCACCCGCAACGTCAACACTATTAGAACCTGCCGAAGCTGCAGCCAAGATTGAAATAAGCTCGTTCTCCTTCTCGATCGCCATTTGGCCTGCAAGTCGGTTCGTTGCATTTCTTCGTGGATCGAATGGTGCGTCGTAAGTTTTAAGAATACGATCGTCAATCCATTCTTCAAGCGCATGCTCTTCTAGCGTATAGGTATCTGTGCTGAGTGCACCCTTGATACGATTAGCACTACCATTGAGCGCACGCTTTGTTGAGCCCGGCGCAATCAAATTTGACTTATCTTGAACAAAATATAAACCTGACTCTTTTTGTACCGCAACTTTAGGGAACAAAAGATCTGCAATTAGTTCATCGTTACTGTAACCGACTAATACATCGGTCAACAGAGGATCGACGAATACTGTCTGTGGATTCATTGTCTACTACCTTATACCCTCTTATTTTTTATTATTACGCGATGTATACGCGGTCTGTCATTAGCATTAATTCAAAGAAGCCATTATCTGATGCGGCTTCAAGAGCCATTCCAACTACAGCGTCACCGTCGGTTGTTGTAGCGATAAGCTCACCGGCAGTTGTTGCGGTAACAAGATCGCCAACGGCAATCGTACCACCAGCACGACCGATGGCCGTTCCTGCTGCACTTCTTAGGCGTACTTGTGCATCCTGACCTGCATCATTTGCAGTATCAATAACGCCAACAATTGCATCGGTTCCGGCAGTTGCCGCTACGATATTGCCCGTTGAAAACTTAACTGCGACGCCAACGCCAAGTGCTACTGCACAAGGAAATGCTCGAACGCCACTTTCATTCATCTGAGCCATGATTAATTAGTTCCTTTCTTCTCTTGCTCGTATTGTGTAGCAAGTTCTTTATTTTCTCGTAACACTTCAGAGACGGCCGTACCACGATCAAGACTCTTGCCTTCTTTCACGGATGCTGCAATCTTTTCAGTTGCCAATTTATTAATCTGCTCGTAAGCAGTGACTTCACGACCGCCATCTTCGCCCTGCTTGCTTGCAGTAACGACAGGATGATCAGGCACGCTCTCATACGTCTTGTGGAGTATGTCGCGTGTCTTCGCGTCGGCTTCAATAAGCTGTTTCACAATGGCTTCTTGCTGGTCGGACTTAATAGCCCCACGTTTTACTTGAGCTTCAACAAATGCTGTTTCCTGTTGCTTTCGGAATTCATCTGCGGTTGCCTCAAGCTCTTGCAAGCGAGCGGCTGAAATTTTAACCGTAGCATCAACTGAACCGCTACCATTTGAAGCGTTTGTTGGAGCTGGTGCTGGAGCTGAATCTGCAGCTGGCTTGTCACTTGCTGCCGGTGCTGGCGCTTCTTCAAAACCAAATTTCTTTCGTTCGTCAGCAGTTAACTTCTCTTTATTCTCGTTGAGAAAGGTTTTCTCTTCCTCATTCAATGCATCAACTTCTTTGATGCGTACTTCTTCAAGTGTTGGCATTTTGGTGCTCTCCTTCTCACTTGCATTTATTTTCTTATCAACATATAACACGTTGCGCTCTTCACTATCATTTTTCCGTGAAGCCATAATGGGTTTTAAGTCCTTGAAAAATGGGATATTGGTTAAACCTGCACCGACAAGGACATTTCGGGCAGTGATGCTTGCATCTTCTGGATCAGTCCACATGCCAAGACATGCAGGGTAAAAACTAGGACTTACACACTTAAACTCTTTGCCAAGTAATGCCTCTTTTCCGGCCGTTGACCATTCAACTGTTGCGTACAGCACGCCGTTTTCAACTTCAACCTCGGTAATCCAGCCGGCAGCCTTCGCCCAATCCTCATGCATAAAATCGATTGGCAGACCAGTGCCACCTTGACCGGGCAAGCCAACGCCAGCATCAAAGTTTCGCTTCATTTCGATAAGGTCAGCTTCAGTAATTTCTAATGGCCCTTTGTTACTTGAAGCCGGCCAACTGCCTGCACGAAGCAATTCAATCCTAGTTGGCACTTCTTCTGCATTTGAGGCATGTATCGTATTGAAAGTACGACTAGCAAGAATTTCTGTTTTTGAATCCGTGAGGATGCTCATGAATAAAATATTGCCTCAAACATTAGGGGTTTGTCAACTTTTCCACATATTATCCACAGGTTTTTTTACAGCAACACCTTAGAGCGTGGATCCTCTGGATAAATTAAAACGAGCGCGCAACGGCAGTTTGGATGCGCAGCTGGTGCGGTATGCCCGCTCACAAAACGATCATTGATCCTGATAATTCCTTGTGATGCATTCTCGCCACAAACGTCAGTATAATTTACTGTTTGCCACTGCTTGCCAACCGCACCCGACTGCCTCCCCATTGTCAATAATCCCTCTTGGTAGGCATTGACTGTCTCGGTTCTAGCAATAATCTCGGCACGTTTTGGGTTCCTTATCACACGCTCAACCCGTGCTTTTGCATCCGTTTGGCTCTCGCCAAGGTTTAGGCTAGTAGCAATTGATTGCCGGATATCCTTGCGAATTGATTCGGTGATACGATACTTCGCTTTTGGGTTATCCACAAGTAAACCATTTTCATCCACACGTTTACCCACAAGCTGTGCGACAAGTCTTTTCGCAGTATCTTGCACATATTCGCTTGTTTGACTTACGCCAATTTCGCGCTTCGTAATGTACTCACCGGCCATACCGCCAAGCGTCACACCTTCTTCAATAGGGGTATATAGCACCTGAATTAAAAACCCTTCTTCGTTGTTGATGGGCCCATCTTCAATAAGCACGTTAATTTCAAATTCACCGGCTGCATGTATTCGATAGCGCAACCGCTCATACTCATACCAGTTAAAATACGCACTCGACCGACGGGCATAATCGCGCAAATATCGTCGTAGGTCACGCTCAAATCTTGCCTCTAGTTTTAGCAACCGCTTAAACGTATCGCGGTGCTTTTGATACTGAGGCGACCACTTTTCCGCAGCTTTAATGATGACGTCTTGTCGTTCGATCTCATCATCGACCGCTTCAAACGCGTCCATAGTTACCTCACAATGTCTATCAGTTGGCTTCTGATGCGTCTTGATTCATCTAGCGATGCGTTGATGTCTTTTTTGTCGACAATAGGCTTCTCGGTCGGCTGTGGCGGGTTGAGTATGTTTTCTGCCCACTGCTTACGCGCTTTGTTTAATACGTCTTTTGGAATCTCTGGCAATCGTGCAATCTTGCGTAGATGATTTTCAATTTCAGGATCATACTTCATTGCACCGGCATTGAACACGTTGTTGATGAATGTCGACGTCTCGGTCATGTTCTCGTCACCAATCTTGCCAAACTTAAGCTGTGGATAACCATTCTTCATATTGGTGAAATTCAAATCACATAACTGCTTAATGAGCTCGTTTTGAAATACCGACTGAATATATTTCGCAAGTGCTTCCTCGCTCATCAAAAAGAGCTTTGTATGATCTTCTGAAGTAGAACGCGAACCGCTGTCGGTGGTGCCAATTGCCAAAAATTGTGCCAAAACGGATAACTGTATCTGCCGGTCGTGATATTTGATTGACGGCAAGACGTCTTTTGTCGTGTTCGCTTTTAGGTCAAGCATTTCTGCTTTCCAGCCTTTCGGAACGCGTAGATATCCTTCTTCATTGCCTCTAAACTGTCTTGCGTAATCGTCGGCAGCGGCTTTGTCTGCTTCGGAAGCATCTGCCGGCACTTCAAACACCGGTACGCCAATCGAGCCTTTTTCCAGCGCAATCGAGTTTATGAGAATAAGCCTGTCTTTGATATCCCAATCGCGATAGCAATAGCGAAGTAACGATATGCCGTTATAGTTTTCGCCTTCTTGGTCGTGCACGAAGTACATGAGCTTATCGCGTGGGATATCCACGTCAATAGTGGTTGTCTTTTGGGTGATTCCCGGCATACCATCTTTCATCTCCCATGCCCGTATAGTGGTCTGTTTTCGATACCCCAAGTCAGTCAGCCCAATCATGAGCTTGCCGTTATAGGTGATTGGCCCATAGGTTTTTTCAAGCACGCAATGACCAAAATCTAAATACGTTAGCGATGAGTTTAGCCCAACATCCCATAGGCCGGTGCTAAACAATTGATTTTTCACAAAATCCGCTCGGTCGATATCTTCTTGCTCATCCGAAGCGGGCTCAATGTACCATGAAGCCTGTTTAACGGGTAGCTTCACCACCTGTAGTGTTGATCGCACCGTCGAGTCGCTTCGGCGCATGATATCCATATTTTTTAAGCCCTGAAGACCAACCATCTTCGAGTTGTAATCTTCGGCCGTAACGATACCCCTGTAAATGGTCGTTCCAGATTGACCGATTTGGGTTTGTAGCTTGCGTACTATTTTTTTATCGTTTTCCATCGTGTGATAACGCTAGTGTATAGCTTTTAATATCGCGTATCAAGAGACGGCGCATATGTATTTGGTATTGACCGCTGTTTGATACTTGGCTCACTCTGCATCGTTGTATTTGACCACGAAGCGTGCTTGCGTGGCGCAAAAGACAATGCTAGTGCATCGGAACGGTCAGGACTTTTGCCACCTGTCCGCTCTTTGTAATCCTGCTTACTTTCGACTTGGATTTTGCCCGATTTATTAATAAACCATCGTCTCCCAACAAGCTCATCAAAAAGCTGTTGATCGTGATGCAGTGCGATTGCCTTGTTTAAGAATTGCGTTCGCAAATTCCAGTATAGCAGGCTTGTAATATCATGAAATCTTTCTTTGTCCTCGTCGCTCATAAATTCCTTGCTCGAAAAGTTATACGGCACAAGAGTATACCGATGAGCAGGTCGACCAGAATTCATTTCTTCACGGGATATTTGATTGAGCCTATCGGTAGTTCCGCCGCCATTACCCGTATCGTCAATACTGACTGTCACGTTATCATCCAAGGGATTAATTATCGTCAAGATGCGATCGGCACTTTCCATCAAATCAAGTTTTCCTTCACCCTTCTTGTTCCATATGTGCGGTTTGTCAACCCATCCGCCACGTCGCGGGAAGTTCACATTCAAGTCGCCACCAAATCGCGCCATATCCTGACCATAGCTTGGAGGGCCATCGGGAATTTCCCATCCTGAAAGCTCTGCGTACGTCTTGCCTGTGTCTTTGTCTATGCCGTACATGTTCATAGCCATTGTGATTAAATTCGTTGGTATAAGGGCTTGTGAGGCTTGGCTAGGAAACTCACCCATCACCAGCGATTGCCATGCCGGTGAGTCAACCCCCCATTCGTGATACCTGCTATACACGACGCTTGGCGATATAAGACCGGTGAACGTTTTATCTAGTCTCTTCTCTAGCTTGGCATTTACTTTGTTCGTCCACTCGGCTTGTTCTACATTTTCCGGTGGGGTAAATACACGAAGTAGTGTTTCAAGATCGGTGATGCCGGAATCGGTAAAGTTTGGGCTGTTGAAGGCTGATACAGTGATGCAGTTATAGCCAAGCTGTGGTTTCGTGAAGGCGTCGTAGAACGTTCCCGATGGGTTTGTGGGGTTGCCAATGAGCAACACGCGAGCATTAATGTTTGGGCTAATAGCGGCGACACCACGAAAGATAGGCTCTTCAACACCACCCGCTTCGTCAACGACTACCAAGATGCGGTCGCCGTGATACCCGAAAAAGTTTTCTGGTCGCTTCGTGGAAAGCCCTACTGCGTACCAGTCAGTATCTAGGTTTAGTCCTGCTTGAGTAACCTCTTTACTCGTCAATTTGATTTTAGATTTTTTTACTGCCGTTCCGATTTCACGCCAAAGCACATCCGTAACCTGTCTCCATGTTGGCGCGGTGGTGACGACCTTTGAGTTTGGATATAGCATGAGGTAGGTAACAACGATTCGGGCTGCGATATAACTTTTGCCTATAGCGTTACAGGTTTTAACTGCTGTGTATTTATTTTTAAATACAGATTTCACTATCTCGTCTTGAACAGCCCATGTCTTACACCCGAGCATGTCGTTGATGTATAAATGCGGTCGCGGAAGATAGGTATCGATAATCTCTTCTGCTAACTTGATTTTCTCTTCGTCACTGAGTTGTTGCGTTGCCACTTACGACCTCGCCTTCAAGCGGTTCTGCGCGTCTTTTTGCGACAATCAATGCAGCGTCCGCGAATCCATCACCGAGATTGTGTTGCACGCGTTGTGGTGCTGGTTGATAATCATCAAAGATTTCAAGGTACAACTTAATCGCATTTACATCACCGCGAGTTGCTTTTAGCGTCAGGCCGTTATACACCGCGGTCTTGCGATTGCCACCAAAAAGTACCTTGCGACGCATGTCTACTTTTCCCCAAAAATCTGGTATGTTTTTCATCCAAATGTACAGGGTGCTTTTATCAACACTGATTTTTTTAGCAAACTGCTCTACGGTCATTTTTTCAAACTGTGACGGCCTGCCCTCGCCATCAAAAAATTCACCGTTATCGTGGTAAATTAACCCCCCGACTGCTTTGTAGTCAATCCACGCCCACTGTTGTGGTGTAATCAACGCTTCAGCGTTGTGATTATACTTGTCAATCTCGGTTTTTGTAGGTATCTCTGTCGAATCCATTTGTGCCAATAATGCCACACTACCCCCTGCCATGTACAGGGCAATTTGTATCAAGTGCGCCGGGAAAGCAAATACACTGATCCGCTGGATGAGGTGCGATATCCAGTTTTCTGTCCAGTTGCAGGGCCCAGACTCGAGCGTCTTGCAGATGGGAAAGTAGCTTGTTTTTCTCAAGGCTATTCGGCAGTTTTGACGCTTGGTCAATGATCGCCTGAATGTCGTTGCTCACAATTGGCTCTCAATCTCGCACACAGGGCACGCTTTCATTGTTCTCGGAATAATTGAGTTGCAGTCCTTGCATCGCGTGAAAATGGCTTTTACCATAGCTGGTGCTTCCTCAAAGTTGGTAACGACAATAACCGCATTACGTCGATCAATCTCAGCTTCAATCATCTCGATATCAGTCATGATTGCACTCCCCATACCCACGGCATGACCAGCCCGCTTCAATGCGCGGACATTTTTTCAAGATCCATCTAAGTCGCTTAATAATATATTTCATCGTTTTACCCTTACGCTGTTAGTTTATCATCATCATTCCAGTTGACCCTAGCCTCGGCAATAATTGCCCTGATCTCCTCTAGCGTCAACCTCCGTTTTGATTCCTTCATGTGCCGTGGGATCATCGCTTTTAGGTAGGTTAGCACATATAAATTTTCTTGTCTTTGTTCCTCGCTCATACCCCACAATGCCCACATCTTTTGCCTTTTGGAACAAAATTATCTGGATGTTTCGAGCAATAAAATCCGCCTAACTGTGTTTTTTTATACTCAAACGCCGGCACAATTTCTTTGACTTGGTTGAGCATGATCCGATGGTCGTCCTTCAAATCCAAATACTCAGCCCCGTTATCCATAGCCTTGTAAAGCACGTCTTTTTGTTGTTTGGTTATGAATATATCACGATCATACGTCCTTAGGTAATAACCGGGTTGAGCTACCTTATTGTTCATAATTTTACTCCTCGACTAATTTTTGATGGATTAAATTTTTCAACTATCCGATTTCGTTTCGCATAAATATCCAATGCCTCCGTAATTGACGGCTTATATCGATGTTGCCATTCGGTGTAGCTATCTAGCATAAAAGTGAGATAGGCGACATTTTGATCGTCGATTCCTTCAGCCTCCATTTTTTTAATAACCGCTTTTACGTTGTTGTGGTTACGCACAGGAAGCCTGAGCTTTTTAACAACCTGATAATATAAAACCGATATTTCACTGACCGGCGATTTTTTCGCCAATACTACGTTAGTAGTATTTATATCTATTCTATTCTCTTCTATTCTATTCTGTGGCGCCATTTTGCCGGCAATTGGCTTTTTTGGTGCATTTAACTCCTTAGACTGTTGATTTTTTATCAACGGGGAAAATATTGTGCGACGTTCCGTGTATGCTCGAAATTCATTGAAGGTTAGCTGACCGAATTCTTTCTTGTAGGTCGTCGGAATTGACCGATCTTTTCGTATCGTATTGTTGATGTGCCAATGTTTTACGACCGCAACGCCAGAATCAAACGACAATACATATCGCTTCGCAATTAAAATGTTCAAGTCATCTTGATTTGCTCCCACCATACGCATAACTCGCTTTGGGCTTACGAAGCCGTCGTCATCTGCGTTCATGCAGAGATGAAAATATAGTGCTTGGCTGCTAAGTGGCATATCTAAAAAGACATCACTTTGAACAATGTCGACACTAAACATCCGCCGTTTCGCCATCAAAAAAGACCCCTTTCTGTGGGGTCTTTCTCTTTGGCTTATCTTCGCTATTTACAATAGCAGATGCGCAGAGTGATTGCAACCCCTCATTAATTTTTCACGAGAGGATGTTGAAGATGAGCCTTTCGTGAAGCCCATCATACCACCAATCAAGAACAGCTTACAACACGCTACAGATAGCGAATGTGGATAACTAAAAACGCTATACGCCGTTAAGCCTGTGGAAAAGTTAGATTATTCTGTGGATAAAAACAAAAAATCCCCCTTCGTGAGAGAACAGGGATTCTTTGTGTACGGATGCGCAACTTTTATTTATTTAACACTGAGGGTTGATCAGTGTGTCGCCAGTGGTTGAAGTTGCTCCGCGACCTCGCTTGGAACATCCGTTTTAAAAGTTTACCGAACTGATTGAAGCTCGTCAACAACAGCGTGCCCTATTTCGACGAACATATCGCCAATAAGACGGCTTCTGAACTGTATTTCTTGCTTGATTGCGTATGACAAATCTAGTTTGCCGTCGCGTGTGATTCGTATTGTTTGTGTATCATTTTTCATGATATTTACATTATAGCAAAAATATTGCAATATGTCAATACTTTATACTATATTCTATGTAAAATCAAATACTTATAATGCTTTGACGATACACACAACGATAATCGTAAATATTACCAGTTTTAATAATTTTTTCATAAATAAAGTATAGCGTAATGTCTATATATTGTCATGGTTTCTGTGCTTTTGTCGTATAAAATCGATTGCAAATGCAATTGGCAAGAACGGCAAAGTCAGCAATATAAATAGTGCTAAAGAAGCTAAAAAAGGCGACAAAAACAGGATCGCTTTAAGTTTGCTTGGGATCATATTATCCTTTCAGTTATTATTTACTGTTCTTTATCTTCTGTTGATTGGGCGAATATTTGTAATACTTTAACAAACATTCCGTCTTTTACATAAGTTGTTTTTCTGCTATACCAATGACGTTTTGCTATTATTGCGTGTTCATATTCTCTAACAACTTTTACCTCATAGAGTTTTGTAGAGCCTGCGTGACCAGCAACACTAGGCCATTCTTCTTTAATCAAAGCTATCTTACTCATTACTATCTCCTTTATTAGATTTGGCCCAGTCTACACTTAGAATTTCTGTAACAATGTATTCAAGCAAGTAAGCGTAAATTTCCTCAGTTTCTCCGTTAAGAGGTGTTTCAATTTGTCGCATTATTTCCGTCACGAGATGCAGACACTCATGAGCTATCCAGCCACAATACCCACTATCATCGCCGACTTTTTCACCAGACCAAAACCAGTAATCTGTTTCTGTTCCTGAGTTATCAGTCACGACAAACACCCTGCCTGTTGTGCCGTTATTGTATTCAAGCTCTATCTCTTTGCCATATTCACTAATCGAAAATCCAGGTTTATAAACTTCCTTCAGCCAAACTAACATATCACGCCAACTACCATTAGAGTAGTAGATGTTCGCTTTATATATTGGAATGGTTACTATTCTTTTATTCATTACTATCTCCTGTATTAGATTTGGCGTTGGCTGGACAGCCCCCGTAATGCGGAACACAGGTAACGCACTGATGGCAAATCTCACATAAGTTGCTACTCATTGTCTTGCTCCTTAGATTTGGCGAGATTATGTTTATGCCTGATATGCCCTAAATATTTGATGTCATTTGCCAGTCGAACGCTTAGACTGGCTAGCTCTTGAGCGTATTCTTCTGCACCTGCAAGTATTGCTACCTGTAAAGATTTTTCAACATAATGGTGAGCTTTCATTAAATCGCTCTCAACAATATCTGCAATTTGAGGTAATAGCTTTTCTGCCTCTAGTTTTTTCGTATCAATCGCTGTTTTACTCATTATTATCTCCTGTATTATCTTTGGTGAGTTCTTTATATACTTCTTGTCTGGCTTTTTACATGTCGCATCATTTCGTCCAACCCACCAGCTATATATGCTTCTTTCCTAGCCTCCATCACAGCATCATCCCGCCAATACAACTCATTTACTTCTCCTCTTTATTTGGTGGGGTGGCGACTATCTTTCCGAAGCCATGTGGTGACTTACGGTCAATCCAGTAAGGTGTTATGTGATATTCATTATGACCTCCCCTGCGACTGCTCCACCAAAACAGCATATTAAACCATGTACCCTCAAGCGAAGCCATAATATCCTCGTTTCCAGACCAACCCCATGTAGAAGCTCGCACTTTGTATAGTTTTGTACCATGCAATCCATCTCGTCCATTCTTAGCCACCCAATCGTGTCCAGACTGGTACTCCCATAGGTCATGTAGGTATTCAAGTAGATCTCTCGGTGTGCCGTCCCAAGACTCAATTCTTTTCAATTCGGCTTCTGTCGGGTAGTTACTCATATATCTCTACCTTTCTTCTTTAGATTTGGCGGCGGTCATCGTGCTGTGTAGCCTATTGCTAACTCAAAACTGAACAGGTTGATATGCACATATTTCTCTGTCTGCCATATTAGACCAACGCCAAACTGTTGCTGTCGGATTGTCCACCTATTGAAATATATACCTAGTTTATATGGTGTTTCTTTCATTCATCTTCTCCTATAGACCTATCTATTAGTTCTGTGATTTGGGCGAGGGCTTGGTT
>DAOLHH010000005.1:0-11652 GCA_035329185.1 Candidatus Saccharimonadota bacterium
CATTATAAGTATCGTCTATAATTACTGAGTCGCTAAGCCCCCTTAAAATATTCATACGGCCGGGCTGTGGTTTAATATTCATTACTCCTGTTTTGATTGACGCTTGAGACATTTTTAAGTAGTTGGCAACTCGAATTGCTGCTGATATGGCATCAATACTGTGAGCACCATGTACTTGCAACGCTTCTTGTTTAATAATTCCTTCGAGTGCATCATGACCGTACACTTCGTACGGGATGCTTAAATCAGCCCTATATTTCTCATCTACTCGCGAGCCATTTATTAGCCCAACTTTCGCGTAAGTAAGCACGCTTAATTCTTCTTTGGCGACAGCATCAAGCGTCTTGAATACTTCCATATGCTCAGGTGCGATTGCTGTTATAACTGCAACTTCTGGTTCAATCCAACTAAACTGGTTAAGCTCGCCAATCATATCGGTCCCTAATTCAAGTACTGCTACATTAAAGCTTGAATTACGGCGCTCACGAGCAATAACTATTTCATTCTGAAAAAATATATGTAGCCATCGGAGCGGGTCAGACAAGCTTCGCGGGATATTGCGCTGAAACAATGAACAAGGTACCCCAATATCTGTGTTGTAATTAGCAATAGTTTTTCTAACTTGAAATGATTCTGACAGTACAGTTGCGATTGCTTGTGTAGTAGATGTTTTACCTATGCTCCCAGCCACAACAATGACCCGTGCTTGTGATGCTCGCAAGAGTCTCTGGGACTGCCAGGCTAATATGCGTGCAATCTTTTTTCTCATCTTTTCATTGTACAGTAACAGTGAACATCGTTACGCTTAATGACCTATATATTTTTCAATAAGATACGTACAAATGTCCTTTATTGCATTAACTCATAATCGTCATAAAGATTTTGTACATCTAATGAATCATAATCGTAATCGTCGATACTTTGCCCGTAAGGATTGATTTGACTCTGATAAAGATTCATGAGCTCTAGTGCATTTGTTGCATCAGAAGGTGTCTCTATTTTAACTTCTTTGTCTGTGCCCGTAAAACTCATTTCAAAGCCCATCTTAAGCGGCTGCCCACCGCTGTCCATATCAACATCCATATCAATGCCCATATCTGCAGTTTCTTTATCGAGTGAAATCGCTACTCCCAGTGTACCCTTTGTACCCTCGTCGTCTATGGTTGCTTTAACTTGCAATGGTATTTTATTTCCGCCTTCGTAATTCAATCCAAAATCTAAATAGTTAGATGATTCTTTGCCTTCAACCGGATAGATGCGTACATTTCGAACAAACGCACCATTTGCTTCAACCCACACATGAGCATATGCTTTTGACATATCTGCATCTTCAATTTCTTTTAACAAAGATTCAAAACTCAATATATCTTCTAAGGATTTGCCGTCTTGGTTTGCGAGCAATAGCTCTTCAAATTTTGTATCTTTCATAGCGTCTTTAAGCTCTGTGACAAACGATTTTAAATTTTCTTTATCGACGCCGACCTTCAATTTATATGCATCGGTGTCTTCAAACTTTTCTTTACCAACTTTTTCAGACAAAGTAAAAACTGCATTTTGATCGGTCGCAAAAAAGCGTTTATTCATGACGACCATCATATTGTCATATATTTTCTGAAGATCTTCGGGACTCATCTGAAACTGCTCGATGTTCGCAGATGAGGCAGTTGCTTGTTCGAGCAATGTATGATCAATATAAAACCACTTATTATTCACTACATCCGAAATACCGGTCAGACCGAGAAGTGCTTCAACAGACTTTAAGCCATCAACTTTTGCGTATATGTCAGGTACGTCGGCGTTTTCAGCAGTCAGCATTCTTAGTTCAGCACTAATTCTAGTGCCCATAACGCTCATTTCTGCCTCAACTGATCCATTTTTTTCATCCCACAGCCCACTCATAGTCCCGTCTATTACTGTTGGACTCTCCATATTAAATGAGCCGTCAAGGGTATATGCACCGGAAACTCGCTTAGTTGACTCATCAAGATAACTGTCTAAGCCGTTTACGGTATTCTTCATTGCTCGGCTCCATAGTTTCTCTGGAGACTTTAAGTACAGATTCATGTATGCGGCAGCGCCACCACCCATCAAGAGTATTGCTACAAAAGCGATGAGTATAAATGATTTTTTATTTTTAAACTTTTGCGTTGGTGCTTGCGGTATCTGTTCTGGAGGCGCTGTTTGAACAGTAGTCAACGGTGGATTCTGAGTTGCAATTGTCTGAGCCGGTGGACTGCTAGGTGTCGTATTAATTGAATTGTCAGTCGGCGTTTCATTTTCCATACAGAACCCCCATTGTTCTTATCTTATGAGTGTAGTATAGGGGTTTGTTTAACTGAATTAAAGTGCAGATTCGATTTCTTTTCGTACAAAGCCCTCTAATTCTTCACTCGTATATGAAGCTACTGGCTCGTCAACTCCCGTGTTAACACCGTACCCAGTGTATTTTTCTTGTCGATTACCATACTCAATACTTCGAATGGTGCCATCTTTTTTACTAATGTAGAATGTTGCACGAATTTCGGAGCTCTCAGTAAAATTATCCTCATTTAGAGGTGAAAATGTCCCGAGCCCTGATCTCTCAAATGCGCTATTGAGCGCTTTCGCAAAGTATTTTAATTTGACGGTCGTGGGTATAAGAACAATCTGTTCCCCTTCTAGTTCCTGTTCTAGAACATCATCTTGATAGATTTTATAAACATTATCTGTCTTCATTTTTCCTATGAGTTCATGTCGAAAATTTGCGTCAAGATTACCAAATACTGCGAGTGTAATAAGCTCCCCTACATAGGCATCTTTTGAACTACTTACTTCGTCGTTAGTAACTGGAATACTACTCCACTTCCCTAACACGGGGTCGAGCGAAGGCACTTTACCGTCATCTCGTTTCTGATTTGTTCTAAAGTTAGTATAGCGTGAATATTGCCGATCAAGGTATGAAACACCTTCTGTCGCAACATAGGTGTCAACCGTTGCAGATTTCTGTGTAAACTGAACGACACTTCGACTCACCGTCAGCGGTGAATAAAAGAATTGCTGTCTTTGTACTACTTCATTACCTGTTCCGCCATTTTTTAATGTTCGGGTTACGCTTGGCGTTGACATACTTATATTTATCGCGTTCCAAAATCGTCGTTCGTCAGTAAGATACATCCTTGTGTACCACAAATAAGAACCGGCAATCGCGAACACAAATGCAAACAGTAGCATGGTTTGTGTTAGTTTTCGCAAATCCCATGAAAGTAATTTTTGAGATAATCGCTGTTTGAAATTATGATTAGTTTGATGAGCGGTTTTATTAGATTTTTTACGTTTTAAAGACAGTTTCTTGATTGATAGCTTCTTCATAGCCTTAATTGTATCAGGCTCAAAAAGAACATATAGCATTTCATCATCAATATGCAAAAATGCTATGATACCGATACTTGGGGCATTAGCGCAGTTGGCTAGCGCGCTTCCATGGCATGGAAGAGGTCAGGAGTTCGAATCTCCTATGCTCCACCACTATTTTAAATACTAGAACTTTTAAACTCGTAACTATCTTCTTATTTATACAGTAAGATACATTTGGTTTCCAGAATGGTGTTATTTCTTCAGAGTCAAAGCATCATTTATGAGCAGGGGTTTTCAATTTTATTCACATTAGTATAATTAGGATATGCAAAACAAAACCGTAGATATATCTCGCTACAAGGCAGCCATCTTCGACATGGATGGCACAATGATTCGCAACATGGGACACCATAAAAGGGCATGGCAAGAATTTCTACGGCGTCATCACGTCACTTTAAGTGACGATGAGTTTCAGCAAAAGATTTCAGGTAAAAAAAATGACGCAATTATTGAACTGGTTTTTGGAAGAAAAATGTCTAAAGATGAGCTTACAAAGTATGCTGACGAAAAGGAGGCTATCTATCGCGAATTGTATAAGCATGACATCGAAGAGGTAGAAGGATTAACAGATTTTTTATTAAAATTACATAAACTCGGATTGAAAACTGCTATCGCTACAACAGCACCACTAGAAAACCGTAATTTCGCCCTTAATGCACTCGGCCTCAACGATAAATTTGAAGTTATATTAGGTGACGAACACGTATCGAACGGCAAACCAAATCCAGAAATTTACATCAATGCTTCTAGACTACTCAAAGTTGAGCCTAAAGATTGCATAGTATTTGAGGACTCTCCTCCTGGAATAAATTCAGGCAAGGCTGCAGGCATGACAGTAATAGCACTGCAGACATCTCATAAAATGAGTGATCTATTAGAAGCGGACTATTTTATTCACGACTTCAAAGATTTGATATAAACTCGCGAGTAGAATAAACCTACTTGTAGAATATAAACCTACACCAATTATCTAAAAACCTCCTGAAGTAGGAGGTTTTTATCATTCGGGTGTGCCCACCCGGCTCGGGCAGTTTTGTTTTTATGCTTGTTTGTTTACTCGAGCCTAGAACACCCGTATATATTTACTATCTGCTTATGCTTATACTTTGTCAAGTTTTTGAAGATACGCTTTGAGTTCTTCAAAAGGTTTCACGCTTCTATACATCTGTTCGTATTCTAATTCAGTTATCTCTGCATTTGTTTTATTTCCATCGCCTATCACAAAAACCGAATCCCATCCCCATCCACCACTACCCCTTGGATGTTCTGAAATAAACCCTTTTGCATCTTTATAAAACACTTCCAACGAGGCGCCGTCATAATAAGCAATGGCGGAACCAGCTATTGCTGAGCGGACTTTTCCATCGAGCAATCTACAAAGACCCTCAGGCTTTAATTCTTCCAAAAACCATTTTATGAGTGGGCCGGGTAGCGCCCCAAGAGCGTTAAACTGTAAGGTCGTATCCTCGACGATAACCGGTTTTTTCACTTTTGCATATGCTTCACGTGCCTTATGCTCTACGATAAGGCGAACATCGAGACTCTGTAACTCGACCAAGTCAATGGCAACCGAATCAATATCTAACCCAAGCATATAACTAAACCGTTTAGCTTTTTGTAGATTACCTGTCACATATACCGGCTTCATAGCATTTCAATTAATCGTTTTTCATCAATTACTACCGTACCTAGTTTACGAGCTTTATCAGCTTTCGAACTACCTGCTTTTGAGCCCATCACCAAAAAAGTCGTTCCTTTTGCAACTGATGTCTGAAATGTACCACCACGCAAACGTATTTTGTTCGCAGCCTCATCACGACTCATAGACTCGAGTGTTCCGGTAATAACGAAACTTTTTCCACTTAATGGTCCGCCGATATGCTGGACATCCTCAGGCCAAACTCCAAGTCGCCTAAATTTCGCAAGTAGTGCTTGATTATCATCGTCAACAAACCACCCTAAAATTGATTCAGCGACGATTTCACCGACTCCATTAACAGCCTTGAGCTCCTCATAGGTTGCGACGCCAAGATTGTCTAGTTTGCGAAATGTCGCAGCAAGATCGATGGCAGTCTGCGCACCGACATGGCGAATACCGAGTGCGAAGATGAACCGGCTTAGAGGTGGTGTCTTTTTTGCTTGTATGGCCGACTCAAGATTTGAAGCGGATAATTCTGCAAACCGATCAAGTTGTAGTATTTTATTCATATCGAGCGTATATATATCTGCAAAATCACGTACCAACCCAGCATCGACCAGTGCTTCAACATTTTTTTCACCGAGACCTTCGATGTCGAGCGCGCCCTTGCTCGCGAAATGTTCTAGTCCACGTTTAAGGAGTATCGGGCCTGAAGCACCCTTAACTCTATACACCGCCTCGCCTTCAGGTCGTACGAATTCAAGCTCAGGGTATTGTCTATGTAACTCAGTTTCATAATGAAAACGCTTCGATTTTAACGGTCGCAGTTCGGTAACTACCGACTGTACTTGAGGGATGATATCGCCTGCTTTATAGATGATGACTGTATCTCCTATACGAATGTCTTTCCGTTCAATCTCATCGGCATTATGAAGTGATGCATGTTGTACTGTCGTTCCTGCAACCACCACAGGGTTAAAAACAGCTACAGGCGTCGCTGCTCCGGTCCTCCCAATACTAATGACGATATCTTTGACCACTGTCGTTGCTTCTTCAGCAGGATATTTATAAGCAATAGCGCCTCGTGGGTTTTTCCCTACAGTACCTAACGAATCAGCTAGCATACGATCATTAATTTTTATGACCATTCCATCCGTGTTATACGGAAGGTGCGTGCGTATACGCTCAAATTCTTTTGCGTAGTGTAGAACACCTTTAAATGTTGATTCTTCATGTGCTTCATTATCTATAAAAAATCCAAGTTCACGCAATGATTTATAGGCGAAGCTATTTGTCGGAATTTCAATATCACTCTCTCTTAATAAATCATAAGCGTGAAATCTTAATGGACGCTCAGCTACTAATTTGGGGTCAAGTTGGCGTATGGTTCCCGCTGCAAGATTTCGCGGGTTCATGAACGTACTTAAACCAATAGCTTCGCGTTTTTTATTTAAATCTTCGAAAGATTTTTTGGTCATTATTATTTCGCCACGAACCTCTGTGTGCCCATTAGAGAATCGATGCTCTCGAGGTAATCTCATCGGCACGCTACGGATCGTTTTAACATTCTGCGTCACAATCTCGCCGACAGATCCATCCCCCCGTGTAACCGCACGTATCAACATTCCGTCTTCATAGTGAAGCGCGCATGCGAGTCCATCTTTTTTTGAGTCAACCCAAAAATGTGTATCTTTTACGCGTATGTTGAGCTTTTGAATCCGATCAAACCAGGCGTGAGCTTCATCGTCAGAAAAGCAGTCTAACAAGCTAATCATCCTTTTTTTATGAGTATACTTTTCAAATTTTTCTGCCGGTTGTGCCCCTACTCTTTGCGTAGGCGATTCATCAGCAATTATTGTCGGATGCTCTGATTCAATCATTTTAAGCTCAGACAAGAGTCCATCATAAACAGCGTCGGACACTGACGGACTATCCATGACGTGATACTCGTATTGATATTTATTCAGTAACTTAACTAGTTCAGTGTATCTATTAAAAACTGCTTCATTCATAGAAGTTCTCTATACAATACGTATAAATAGGCGGCCATAAAGGGTAAGAATAAAACTGTTAATATGAAATACACTATTTGCGCAAGAATAACTGAGACGAAAATTAGCGGAAATATAATCCCCACAAAAAATATTAGTGATACTAAAGCTATAAAAACTAGTCGGAGCATTATTATATGTCTGCGAAATTCTACTAATCCCTTTGCCTTACGCAATGCTTTCATTGGGGTCATTTCTGGTAGTGTAACAATCATCAGAGCAATAATAGATGAGGTCATTAGGTATGCGGAAAGCAATACGAGAAGCAATGTTAAAAGTACCCATACTAACTGCTCCGTAAAACCTATCGCAATATCATTATCCAGTACTGTTCTAAGAAGATAGTTCCCTGCAGTCGCCGGGATTGCTTCTAGCGCAACGACTATAAATACCAGTAGAAAAGGTATCAACGGATACATACCCCTATAAAGTGATTCTTTAAATGTTGGCTTATTTCCTGCTTGTTGCTGACGATAAACCCAAATGAGCGATAAAAAACCTACCATCACGAATAACGACTGGTAGACACCTTGTACTTCGCCACCTGCTCGAACTGTTGATTGCACTAATAACATTGCTACGGTTATATTTGTCGCGAGGGATGTAATTTCTCTAGCAATAACTCCATCAAATGCATCACGGATTTCATCGATATCTACAGGTGAAGCAAACCCTCTAACAAATACTACATATAGGAGTCCAAAAATAATTAAAAATTTTAAAAGTGCAACTTTGTTGGCAAGCATGAGTCGCAATGCTTTACTAGCGATTAATCTTGATGAAGGTATCGTACCCGAAGGGTGTTTGACTGCTCGATGGAAACGGAACGATTTATAATGGGGTCGTTTTCTTACCTTTACGTCTTCTCGAGTAATCTCAGGTTTTTTAACAATCTGATGCGTCTTTTTACCTTTTACTTTCTTAGTGGAATTCAAAGTGTATTTCCCATCTCTCGTAATTTTGCTATTCGATCATCAATCGGAGGGTGCGTATCAAACAGCGATGCAAATGCTCGACGCTTTAATGGGTTCGCGAAAAAAAGATGTGCTGTACTCGTATTCTGTCTTTTTAGCCCCGTGTTGCCTGTTTTCAATTTTTCTAGAGCGCTAGCAAGACCCTCTGGATACCGGGTAGTAAGCGCACCCGTCGCATCAGCCAGATACTCGCGTTTGCGAGATATGGACGCTTGTACGAGCGCTGCGATTATAGGTGCTAAAATCATTGCTACTACCGCAAGTAATGCGACCCAAGCTGGCGCATCATCGTCGTCACTTCCGTAAAAACTCATACGTAAAAATATATCTGCCAAGAATGACACAACCATAACGAGCCCAAAAACAACCATACTTACTCGGATATCATAATTTTTTACATGTCCAAGTTCGTGTGCCATGACCCCTTGTAGTTCTTTGTCATCCAAAAGCTCTAGAAGACCAGTGGTAATTGCGACATGAGCATGGTGCGGGTCCCTGCCCGTCGCAAATGCATTGAGCCCTGCGTCGGTAATTATATGCACTCGAGGCGTAGGAAGCCCTTCTGTGATTGCTAGGTTTTCAACAATACGCCATAATCGCGGATTGTCCCTTTTTTCAATTTCTTGCGCTCCATTAAATGTAAGCGCGAGTCTTGCGGATGAATAATAACTAATTAACACATATATGATTGAGCCTATCAAAGCCCCAACCGTTATGGTGAAGTCTTGATAATAAAGCCCAGCAATATACGTGAGCAATCCGATCAAGCCAATAAAACCGCCTATGAGTAAGACGGTTTTACGCTTATTTGAAGCAATTTCAGAATACATGTGTCTCTTGACCAGACTTTAGAATTTAACGTCAACAGGCTTTTGCGCTGCAGCTTGTTCGGCTTCTTCAAGTTCGAAAAATTCACGCTCTGTAAAACCGAGCATTCTTGCAAACAAAATAGTTGGAAATGTCTTCACTTTTATGTTTAGATCACGTACTGATCCATTATAGAATCGTCTTGCTGCTTGTATCTTGTCCTCAGTATCAACGAGCTCAGCTTGCAACTGTTGAAAGTTTGTGTTGGCCTTTAGGTCTGGGTAAGCTTCTGCAACTGCAAAGATGCTTTTTAGCGCACCTTCAAGCATATTTTCTGCCTTAGCACTTTCAGCAACGCCATTAGCGTTCATCATTGCACTACGAGCTTTAGTTACCTCTTCAAACACACCTTTTTCGTGCTTTGCGTACCCTTTGACAGTTTCAACAAGATTAGGTATTAAATCTATGCGACGTTTAAGCTGAACAGTAATATCACTCCATGCTTCATCGACTCGTACTTTCGTATTAACAAGACCGTTATACATGCCGATAACTACTGCGACAAGTACGACGAGAACTCCCACTATAACCCAGATCATATTTTCTCCTTTAGCTTACAAATATAAGTATACAGTATTCGACATTGAGATTTAGTTGAATTTATAGGTGAAAAATAGTAGAATTTAGTGACTTGGGTTGTTAGCTCAGTTGGCTAGAGCATCTCGTTTACACCGAGAGGGTCGGGGGTTCGAATCCCTCACAACCCACCAACATTAGATTCTTTGCGCGAGTGGTGGAATGGTAGACACGCTACCTTGAGGTGGTAGTGGGGGCAACCCTGTGGAAGTTCAAGTCTTCTCTCGCGCACCAATAGAAGCGACCGTAATAGGTCGTTTTTTAGTATGTAATTATTGCAAAATCGGCGATTAATAGCCTCATTAACTTCGAGGCAGGAAACTATATTGGTGCTGGAGCATGTACTCTTCTCGCAACATCGATTTTAAGTCATCGATCGTCACTTGAGTTTTAACGCCTGTATTCATCGTGTTCAATGGATCGAATATAGACTTAATTTTCTGAAAAACCATGATGGTATCTGGACTAAACTGGTTATCGCTGAATGCTCCCCTCATACGGCCTTCTGCATACTCGCCACTTATTGAACCGCCTACCGAACATACATATTTATAATATGCCTCCATAAGTTTGAAGAGCTTCTGTCTGTCACCTACAGACGACAGGTCTAA
Source organism: Candidatus Saccharimonadota bacterium (assembly GCA_035329185.1). Classification (GTDB taxonomy): domain Bacteria; phylum Patescibacteriota; class Saccharimonadia; order Saccharimonadales; family SZUA-47; genus JAGQMY01. The sequence continues at coordinate 10,112 of DAOLHH010000005.1, forward strand.
GAGAGGACTCGCATGCAACAATCCGGTTCCTGCCTGGCCCCAGACGGCATATTCAGGTATTACCGCTGTACCCATGAGCTGTTCTAATTCAACAAAAAATGCAGGTATTCGATCTACTGGTATATGACAGTCATCCAAAATAGGGATTGCGCGTTTTTTACCCAGTACCTGAGTCAGATGCATTGAAGCACCATCTCGAAGTCTCTCCCAGACGTGTTCATCCGATTCAGTTGGTAAAACGATCTCTGCTTGATGATTTTCAAGTATTTTACGAATCTTTTTTTGTATCTTTTTTCGAGTTCGGAGGGAGTCATCGTCTAAATCGATAAAAAGCAGAAGTGCAGGCTTTCCACCTTCAAGTGGTTTAAGAATTGCGGGATTAATCTCTTCTATACGATTCAGTAGCGTACTGTCTACAAAATCCAAGCTTGTAGGGCCTTCTTTTAGAGCGTTAATATTTACGACCGCATCCCAACCACTCTGCCTGTCGGCAAAACCTGCCACGAGCAATGTTCTTGATGGATTATACGGCTCTGTTTCTAAAGTTACTTCGGTAATTATACCAAGCGTTCCTTGACCCCCGACAAATAACGGGGTCAGGTCAAATGATCCATCTTTTTGTTTAACATCTGCTAAATCATAACCAGCGGCACTATGATCAATGATATTTGAAAGTTCGCTCAAAACAGTTCGGGATTCTTCTATAAGTTTATCGAGCGAGCGGTAAATTTCACCCTCAAAAGAAGCTAATCCTAATTTTTTATTTAATTCTCTCTTACTAATACGACCAGTTTCTATGACTTCACCGTTTGCTAAAACAACCCGGAGTCCCCGCACAAAACGTTGCATCGGACCGTATTTATAACTCGCTCTGCTGCTATCATTATTTGAAACTGCGCCTCCGAGTGTCGCATTCCTGTTGACGGATGAAACAGGAGGCAAAAAACGACCGTGTGTATACAACACCTGTTGCAGTTTATCCAGAGTAATACCAGCCTCAGCAGTCACCACGCCAGTTTTAGGGTCTAATTCAATGATTTTATTCATGTGAGCAGGCATAACCATGATAATGCCATTTCCGATGGCAGCTCCACTAGTATCGGTACCGAGCCCACGTGCAGTTACTTCAACCACTCTGCCCTTTTCTGCAAGTTGCCAAGTAAATCGAGCTGTCTTGCGAACATCATTTTCTGAACGAGGATAAACGACCAACATTGGCGATATTCTTAGGACACTCTCGTCTGTAGAAAAATAGTGCAACGCATCTGATGATGTTAAGATTTCACCATTCAAATGTTGCTGCAAGTATTGTGCAACTTTATTCACGCCTACGACCTTTTACCTAATAGAATGCATCTATCATAGCATAAGTAGCATGGTGCCGTAATATGTTTTTACATATTTTCGGCCTACAACGTCTTAATGTTACTTACTCATTTTTAATGGCATCATTAAATAACATGGATAATCAAACAACAACATCGCACCCACAAAACAACAAGCCGACCACAAGGGTCGGCGGGTTGTTTTGGTGCGGATGA
>DAOLHH010000005.1:11752-18236 GCA_035329185.1 Candidatus Saccharimonadota bacterium
AACAAGCCGACCACAAGGGTCGGCGGGTTGTTTTGGTGCGGATGAGAGGACTTGACTATCTAATGCTCGCTCGACTACCCGCCGTGGGCGGGCTCGCTCGGCCAAGCAAGGATTACTCAACATGTCACTGACATGTTTCGCCTTTCGGTTCAAGTCCACAGTAACAAATTAAAACGAGCCTACATAGGCTCACCTTAATTTGGTGCGGATGAGAGGACTTGAACCTCCACAGGATTGCTCCCACTGGCACCTGAAGCCAGCGTGTCTACCATTCCACCACATCCGCATATACTTTGTTTAAGGTTCAAATCTGGACTTGTCTTGAAATGCTCGTTCAAGTGTAAACACTTTCTCTCGGCCAAGCAAGGAAAACTCGTTCTGCCACAGGCAGACCTCGACCGTCCACAGGATTGCTCCCACTGGCACGATGCAAGCCAGCGTGTCTACCATTCCACCACATCCGCATAAAGATTCAAGATTAGATTATACGTGTTAAAGAAGACGTAGCCAAGGCTATTGTACGGTTTGCTTTACCGTTTTCTCACGTCGAATTTGCCAATCTGAGATAGAGTAAAACCTATCTGCAGCACTTAAAAATTGCCCCGTTCTATATCCCTCAATAGATCCGCGCACTATAAACAAAAATCGAGGCTGGTAAAGAGCAATAGCTGGCGCGTCAGCGATCCACGCATCAAGAAAAGGCACATACTTAACTTTGCGAAGTTCAGTGTCAATTCGAGTACGTCCAGCTTCGAGCGCTAGATCAGCAGTCGTGTTCTTATACTCTGATAAATTGAGCCTCGTTTTAATTCTCGGATCAAATTGAGAACTGTGCCAATATGCAAATACGTCTGGATCAGGCCCTAGCGATATACCGTAAAGTAACACATCATAATCATGTTGTGCGATTGCAGTTGATTGAATATCTTCTTCTGGTTGCAGGACTGCCTCTAGAGAAACGCCAACTTCAGCCCACTGTTTTTGTAGCTCACTTGCAATTGTTGCGTACTCAGATAAACTTTGCGAAACCAATCGTAAAGTGAGTCGACTGCCATCTTTTTCTCGCACTCCATCAAAATTCCGTTTCCACCCTGCCTCATCTAAAATTTTGTTTGCTTCATTACTGTCATATGTTAATTGCACTTTGTTCTCATCATATGAAAAATGGCTTTTTAAGAAGGGTGAGTCTGAAGCGACGAGATCATAGCTCAAAGCATCCCTTAACTCAGAAACGTTTGTTGCGCGAACGAGCGCTTTTCGAACCTGTACATCTGAGAGGACACTTGTTGAGTTATTTAGGAAGATCATTACTTGACTTGATAGCGGTGTACTATACGTTCGCACCGAATCGTCACCAGAAAATTCATCAGGCAAAGTCTGCAAGCCTACCATAGCCGTGATCTCTCTATTGTCAAAAGAATGTATCATCGTCTCTTCATCTTTGAAAGTTCGAATAGTGACACCGTCTATTCGCACGTTATCGCCAAAATAATCTGCATTACGTTCTAACGTCACTTTCTCCCTACGATCATCGATGGAGTCATTCAGTACTTCCACAGATACGTATTTAAACGGTCCAGTTCCGATGGGGTTTACCGTATTAAAAGTACTGCTTCGGAGATCCGCTGGTGACACATTTTCAAGTATGTGTTTCGGCACGATACCGTTTGTCATCGCATAAGGGAAAGAGCCAAGTGTATTAGGCAGGGTGAAAGACACGGTAAATGCATCTTCTGCTTTTACTGCAATTTGCGACCAACCTGTGAACAGAGGCGATTTAACCTCGCTATTTTTGATTAACTCATAAGTAAAAACGACATCGTCAGATGTGAATTGTATGCCATCCTGCCATTGCACATCTTGTCGAAGCTTAACAGTGTACATTGACCCTTTTTCGTCGTGAGAATATTCCGTGGCGAGATCTGGTTCAAGCACACCTTCTGGTGAAAGTTTAAAAAGGCCAGAAAATATCAGCTTGGATACAACCACATCAGGACCATTGACCGAAAAAAGTGGATTTGAAGTCGTGAAGTTTCCAAGCATACCTTCGCGGTATATGCCTCCGGAAGCCGGTTCAAGATCCAAGTAAAAAGAATCGAGGCTTCTCACCTGCCAGATCGCGCCTACCCCAATGAATAAAACCAAGGCCACCCATGAAGCAATAAATCTCCGCACTGAGTAAAGACGGTTAAATCGACGGAACACGAAGCGCTCAAGTGAATTATCCGCCTGTACGGTCATGTCTTCGACCTGCTTTTTTTGGCGTCGGACTTTACGTCGAACGAGCAATTTCAAGCGATGATAGTTGCGCTTCGCATTATCGACCATACTTAAAACGTAGCCACCTTTCGAGCTTGCTCAATGATTCACGCGAGAATAATTTCTAGGATAATTGAAAGTGAAAATGCAACAGCACAGACAATAGTTAAATTAAATAAACTTTTGTCTGAACCCCTACGTACCGTGTTTACTTCTCCACCACCACCTAGGCCTGCGCCTAAACTGGCTCCACGAACCTGTATTAAAATTAATACGGTCATTAATGCCGCCGAACTTATCATGACATAATTCCAAATACTCAAAGTTTATTCCTCCAATAATGCACTTACTAACCAGTTTACCAGACCAATGATGATACCAGCAACGACCGCAACCCCAAATCCTGCGACTTCCAGTGGCCCGTATAGTCGAGCAGCAAGCAGTACCATGAGCGCATTGATGACCACCATGAATATACCAAGTGATAAAAGTACCGCTGGCAAAGTCAAAAAAACGACCAGCGGTTTTATAATAGTGTTCGCAATAGCGAGTATGAGTCCTGAAACTATCACCGCACTGACTTTACCGCCATAACTAATACTGCTATCTCCAAGTATCTGTGCTGCAATCCATAGTCCAAAACTACAAACGAACCAGCGGACAATAAATCGTGACCTTTTATTTTTCTTCATTGAGGTTTAGTATAACACTTTTGGTATCTGTTTTGACATGTTTTCTATACCGCTATCAGTTATGCGGATATTGTCTTCAAGGCGTATACCGATATGCTCATCCGCAAAGTAGAATCCTGGCTCTACCGTCAAGACCATATTTGGCTCAAGTGGCGACGCATAGTCCCCTGCATCATGAACATCAAGACCAAGAAAATGCGAAAATCCATGGGGAAAAGGCGAAACATCCTTACCTAGCTTTTTACGAATATCTGCCGCCACTTTTTCCATTTCGCTTTGGTAGTCGCGTAATTTAACTCCTGGTTTCAGTTTTGAAAAAGCAATCTCCTGCAATTCTTCGACTGCTTTGAAGATTTCTGTTTGTCGTTTTGTGGGCTCGCGAAAAGCCCATGTACGACTAATGTCGGCTGCATATCCATCGTAGCGTGCCCCCACATCAAGTAACAGTAGGCTTTTGTGATCTATCTGTGCATCATTTGATTGATAGTGAATCGTTGCAGCGTTGATACCACCAGCGATAATTGGCTCATACGCATGACCCTCAGCACCATTCATATAAAATTCAGCGCTCAGGAAACGCTCAATATCCTTTTCGTTCTGAAAAGTCTTCAATGACTCCCTCGTATTTCTGAGACCTGTAGCAGTTATATCTATTGCGCGTTGTATACTTTCAAGCTCAACAGGCTGTTTAATTTGACGTAACCTGGCAATATCGAGTCTGATATCTTGCAATTCTGTCGCGTGCATTTTTAAACGTTCGGTAAGAAATCGCCGTGCTGGATTCGTTATGAACCCATAAGGCTCAAGCCTTTCTGGAGCTGGTTCAAGGTAGCAGATTGTCTTTTTTTGCTTTAGAGCACGTTTCACGAGCGACCCGAGCTCAGCCTTTGACCCAAACCGTTTTATCCCACTTCGTCGTGAGATGTCTGTTGTGTCGCGTTCACCTTCCCATTCCTTGGCATAGTCGCTTTGCTCGTCAAAGAGTAGTGTTGCTTCGTTTTTATCACAATCGAGCATCATCCAGAGGTCAGGTTCGTGTAAACCGGTCAAATACAAAAAATTGTTATCTTGTCGAAACGGATATGCCATATCAGCTGATTGCTGCAAGCGCACATGTGCAGGGATAAATACTATCGAATCAGGGAGTTTCCCTGCCAGACGACGACGATTATCAACATAAAATTGAGCATTGAATGACATATAAAAGCCAGTATAACAGTAACGTTGATGGTGCGCGGTTTTTTACTCGTCGTTTTTCTTTTCAGCACGGATATACTGTTTCAGTATGGTTGCTCGACCCTCACCAAGTAATGCTTCCAGCTCTTCGTAGCGTGCCTGAATGACACCACGAGAGCTCCCGAATTTCCTGATGAGTTTTCGTTTTGTCGCCGGACCTATAGTTGGTACATTGTCGAGCCAGCTCGTGGTTTGTCGGTTCGCCTTCAATGTCGAATGATACGTAACTGCAAAACGATGAGATTCGTCTCTCACACGCTGAAGAAGTTTTACTATGTCACTCGTGTCTGGCAAATCTATAAGCACGAAATCATCCGATTCATCAATTCGGGCGTGCAATTTCCGTGCTCGTTCTTGCAAGCCTGCTAATTTTACCCCTGAGCGTTCTCTATGCACCACAATCTGCTCTTCACGCTTGGCGAGCCCTATCATTGGCACGGCACGACCAAGCTCATCTCGTGCCCGAATCGCAGCGCCAAGTTGCCCCTTACCACCATCTATTAAGAAGATGTTTGGCATTCCCCATTGTTTGACATTTTTATCACTCATACGCCGACTCAGTGCTTCATGCATATGAGCGAAATCATTATTACCTTTGATACGCATCTTAAATTTTCGATAGTTTGCTTTATCTGGCAAACCGTTCGTAAAAACAACCATGCTCGCCACATTATCAGTTCCAGACATATGGCTGATATCAAAGCCTTCGATGCGCTTTGGCAAATCGATACCTAGTAAATCAGCTAAACCAGATAACCCCTTATCTTTGCTTAAATCCATGAATTCTCTATCTGAAAAAATAATTTGTTTTTTCAAGCTTTTCAACTCATACAATTTATTCCGCAGTGATGCTGCACGCTCAAATTCCTGTTTTTTTGCAGAGTCCTTCATGTGCCTCTCGATTTCGTTCATAAGCGCCACACGATTGCCTCGTAAATAGGACATGAGGTTACGAAGATTCTTGCGATACTCTTCAAGATTGGTCTTGCCACTTTTGAGCCCTGGATCGAGCCCGATTTGTTCATACAGCCGGCTTCCCATGGTCGCTTGCTCACGCGTAACTGCATACGGGAATATCCTTCGTAATAATCTGAGTGCCTTTTTTACCGCAAAGCCTTGCATATATGGCCCAAAATATTCTGCACCATCATCAAGTGGGCGACGCGTAAAGGTGACCGTTGGGTGATCTGATTTTATATCAATACGGACATATTGCAGGCTCTTATCGTCCCGAAGCAATATGTTATAGCGTGGCATATACCGCTTAATCATTTCAGCCTCTAGGAATAGGGCATCGAGCTCGGTCTCAACCTCTATCCATTCGGTATCGACAATTTCGGCGACCAGTGCTTCGGTTTTTGGGTCTCTATTACGTGATTTTTGGAAATACTGACGTACGCGGTTTTTTAAAACAGCAGCCTTACCAACATATATAGTTTCACCCGAGGCGTCCTTATGAAAGTACACCCCGGGTGTTTTCGGTAAGTCTTTCAGTTTGCGCTCAATTTCCATATTCATCTTTACTTACTTTAGTATAAATGAATAGCAATCGCATTAGTCACATGGATTGGCTACATCTTCACCAGCATATATGGTTATAGCCTCGAGCCCCTTTTCCGCAATACAATTATATGCTTCATTCTCACTTAAGCCATACGCACGTACAAGAAATGTACCCCATCCTTCTGCCGCTAGTACGATGCTAGCTGGTTGCTCACTGGCATCAGGCGTGCTTTCAATCAAGTCGCCTAGTTCAGGCACATCGGGCATATTTACTGTAATTGATCCGGCTTGATCTTCAGCTCCCTCTTTAGCACCTGCCAGAAAATTGTAAGCGCCTACAAAAAAATCCATTGTTGCACCAGCGCCAACTGCCACTACCCTGCCTGTATCTCTGCCCGCCTCACTCGCAACAAACCCATTGGCCGCTAAAACGCCAACTAGACCAGCCGCTAGCCAATTTTTCCGAGAAGTCTTTATCTCAGTTGAATTAATTCTAAGTGTTGATGGCTTATTGCCAGCTTTTGATAATTTGCTTGTTGCAGATTTACCAAAACCCATTACTAACTCCTAACGTAAAAAACGTGAATGATTATAATTCATTATAACACGTTATTAAATATTAGTCAATACTCTTATGCTACAAGTTGTTTTTCGGCACACGCCTCGCACATCACGTGCAATTTACGACGGACATTCGTGCTATTGACCATGTTCGACGTTTTCTTGCCACACTGTTCGCACTCGGCGATATCTTTAGACTTATCAGAGAAACCCATCTTCATGCGGTCATCAAA
>DAOLHH010000005.1:18336-33101 GCA_035329185.1 Candidatus Saccharimonadota bacterium
ACATCGGGTACAATGGTGTTCTTAAAACGCCCAATCTGAGCTTCATACATATTTCGTCCATCATAGAAAATGACTTCATCGCCCTTTTCTTGTAACAATTTATGAACTGCAGCAGGCTTAAGGTGCTTCCCGCCATTGACGATGCCTTTCTCGGTCACTTCAATCTCGTCGGGTGCATCAAATGCGACAATTTCTGGTTTGACTTTGACTTTGAGTTTTGGAAAATCTTCGTGTCCACCATCGCTCCATTTGTAGGTAATCCCACGGAACACACCAGACTCGTTCATTGCCCGTTTATAAGCTGTCAGCGCTTCGAGATCACCTCCGAGCGTCCCATTTATCCCATGTTTACTGATGAGAATTCGTCCCGTTAAACCAAGCCTTGTACATAGCTCTCGTTGCCAACGCATGGTCATTTCAGGGTCGGCGATTGGGGTAAATTTATAATACAAAATTATTTTTTGCATAGTGTTCTCACTTCTTTTCTTAATCATATTTTAACAGATTTTAGAACTGATATCAGCGAAGAAATACAATTATGAGTACCATAACTGCAATACCCGTTAAAATCCCCAATGCAATCGCGGTACCCGTTGAAATCATCAGCCTGTCGTCATGATCCACAAAAACAGCCGGTTCTTCGCTATCTCCAGCCTGCGCAGTACTTACACTACCGGTTTGTCTTGAGGAAACAAACGGAGTAATATTACTTCTCGAGGCATCATCACTTGAAGTTGAGTTATTTTTATATACCCCGTCTTCGTGTTTTTGCTCGTTGCGTAATTCGCGTTGCATTTCTACCGCTTCAAGAGAACCGTGCAACAATTTTTCATAAGTATTTCCACCTTTTAGATACTCTTGCACGACGCGTCTCACATTGACTGCATCAATTCTGTTCTGAGCGAATAACTCTTTTACATTCGTTTTGTCTAGCGTTATCTTTTCTGCAAGTTCTAGAAGTTCTGGCATTGGTAATGTCTTGATATCTCGCTTTAGTTCTGGTCTTTCGATTTGATTCTCGAGATGCTTTACTTGATTACTGGGTTTTTGTTCTTTCACTAGTTTTTTAACCTGATCTTCATTGTTTTCGATAACCGGTAAGACTACTCGCTCCGTTTTACTTATATCAGGGCTTTTTGCATTTTGTACGACTTTCGCTTCTGTCAATGTCTGAGCAAACGAATCCTCAATCGACTGAGCAGATGCTCTCTCATGCGCAAGCGTAGCTACACGAAGGGTTTGTATTTGTTTTTTTATATGCTTGAGCGAGGGCACGTCGAGTCTAGGTGATTCAATTCCGTCCTTAATAGGATTCTCTCGATTTTTATCGGGCATTACTCCTGATTCAGAAATTCGTTCTTTGGCAAGTTCACGCACTTTATCTTCTGTAGAAACAAGTTTAGAACGTAAATCTACTATCGTCTCATCACGACGACGAATCTCGGGGGCAAATTTGGCTTCAGTACGTTTTCTGCCACCTCTACGTCCAATCATGTAGCCAACTACTCCACCGACGAGTAGATCTCGCCCTCTTTTTCGTCGATAATAAAATTCATTCATTCGATCGGTATCCGAATCAATCACGGATGAAGGGGTACTGAGTGTCGATGGAGTAGAGGATAGAGGATACAAGGGATGACCAGCTCCTCGAGGTGTTCCCGTGAACCTACCTGAGCTCGTACGATGTGGCATTGGAAAAGTGGGCGTGATAATCGTATTAGAGTTTAGCGGTGACAGTGGAGGTGCACTGTGGCGAGTATTTTGATTCGGTGTTGAATGTGGTAAATCTGTTGACGGAGCACTTTCAACTTCATCAAAAAAAGCCACTTCTACCAAGTCTTCGTCGCTTGCATCAGCTTCTGGTGGATCTAATTGAGCTTCATATGCGTCGTTAATCGCATCGTCTGCTGGCATCCCTTCTTCAAGTCGAACCGCTACATCTTCTAAAAAGTCAGCACCAGCTAGTGCAACATGCGCTTCGAGGTCGGTTGTTGTCGACTCGATTTCTGACTCTACAGAATCGAGTCTATCAATTACAACATCCTGCAAGTGATCTTCTGGAGATTGATTTTCTGACGAGCTGACATTGTTTTCTTGAGAATCTTCCTCCGTTTCGTCGACTATACGAAATAAGTCTTTGAGAATATTTTTCTCTACTTTTGGCTCATTCTGCTTTTCTTTTTCACTCGCTTTTTTTGCTTGTTCTTCTGCAAAGAAAAGTGCTCGTTTCGGAGCCCGCTTATCGTCTTTTTTGTCGGTTACAGTCTCTTCGTCGTCATCGTCAATCTCCATATCATCCGCAGTCGGCTCTTTCGATTCATTACCAAAACGACGTGACATTTCACGGTCTTTATCACTCATTGAATGGGTATTGTCATTTTCGGCACTCATAATACTCATGCATTGTAGCTTTTTGTACCATATATTTCCACCTTTACAACAAATTCGTAACAGCGTATACTCTGATACAAATTGCATGAACGGTGCAACTCCTGAGACAAAGGTAGCCGGTCCAATACAAAAATTAAGAAAGTAGTATATGAAGTCGACAAGTAAACAAACGCTTGCCCTTTACTGGCAACACGCAAAAAAATATAAGAAGCAATTATGGCAAATATACCCGCTCATAATTGTTGCTCAAATTGCCGAAGATTTCATATCACCATTACTTGTCAGTGGAATACTCAATAAACTTGCTGAAGGCAATCTCGAAGCCCTACAAGATAATCACATTTGGACCATATTCGCTGTCATCATATTGATTGAATTAGGTGCTCATTCACTCTGGAACGTCATCATACGTATTTTTTGGCGAACACAAGAATCTATCATGTATGACCTTACTATGACGGTTTTTAGTCATCTTCAAAAGATGAGTTTTCGATTTTTTTCAAATCGATTTGCCGGTTCGCTCGTTAACCAAACAAATAAATTTGTAAGCTCGTTTGAGAGACTCACCGACCCACTTACATGGAATGTGTTCAAACTAGTCATAGCGTTGTTCGGAACCATCATTATTATTGCACCGAAGGCGCCTCTTATTGCTATTGCGATAATCGCGATAACCGCCATTTACATACCGACTGTATGGATTGTGCGTAGAAAACAAATTCCATATACAAAGCGTTGGGCAGCAGCAGAAACTGCTCGTACCGGCCAATTAGCCGATACAATTTCTAACATTCTCGCCGTCAAATCATTTTCAAATGAAGCACTCGAGCGAGAACGTATGTCTAGCCGAGCTTTAGCTGTCAAACGGAGATCACTCGACACGATGAAGCTCAATATGAAGCAAGAGCTCCTCACAGGCTCAATTCAAAGAAGTATCAATGTGGCGGTTATTATTCTATCAATTTTACTCGCGGTGCGTGGATATATAGAAGTGGGAACCATTTATTTAGCGCTCATCTTTACACTTGGAATCATGAGGCGACTATGGGACCTCAATAATACATTTAGACAATTCACTCGAGTTTTTGGTGATGCGAACGATATGACTACTATCTTAAAAATCGCACCCGAAGTTGAAGATAGAGCTAGCCCAGAAGTGTTTAGTGCTCATGTAGGGCAAGTTGAGTTTAAGCAGGTTGTGTTTGGATATGCAGATGCCAATAAAAAAGATGTACTCTTCGATAATCTTAATATTTTGATTAAGCCAGGTGAAAAAATTGGGCTTATAGGACCAAGTGGAGGTGGCAAAACTACGGTCACAAAACTATTGCAACGGTTTATGGATATACAAAACGGAGAAATTCTCATTGATGGTCAAAATATAGCCAACGCTCGCCAACAAGAAGTTCGAGCTGCTATAAGTTATGTCCCTCAAGAGCCGTTACTATTTCACCGTACCATTGCCGAAAATATTGCATATGGAAAATTAAACGCATCAAAAGAAGAAATTGAACACGTTGCAAAACAAGCTCATGCGCACGAGTTTATCGAAAAATTACCTGAAGGATATGAGACACTGGTCGGAGAACGGGGAGTAAAATTGTCTGGAGGCCAAAAGCAGCGAATAGCTATAGCTCGGGCAATGCTTAAAGATGCGCCAATTCTCGTTCTTGATGAAGCGACATCCGCCCTTGATTCAGAAAGCGAAGTATTAATTCAAGACGCTTTGTGGAAACTCATGCAAGGACGCACAGCAATAGTTATCGCGCACCGATTGAGTACTATTCAAAAAATGGATCGAATTCTTGTATTAGAGAACGGTGAGATTGTAGAATCTGGCACACATAATGAGCTCATTAAACGCAAAGATGGATTGTATGCTCGATTGTGGGCTCATCAATCAGGTGGATTCTTGCAAGATTAAATATTACGGCGCAGGCTCAACGGTAACCCTATGATCAATAACTGATTGAAGCGGTAAAATCATATGAACGTTGTCAGAAGCAATGTATGACGAAGCTACATTTAGGCGAAATTCTGGAATGAAGGTAGGCTGACCCTGCGCTCCGTTTAAAGCAATTTTTGCAAGTAACTGAATTTTTCGATCATGCGTCCACTCATGCATTTCTTCTTCTGGTACTAAATCGTCCAAGAAGCGCCAACCTGCACGTAAACATTCTTCTGGTAAATCTTTTTCCGGATTAGGTCGGTATTGTACGGTAGCCATCAGAACTTATCGTCATTAAGCTTCTTCTGACGCGTCACCACCGTTATCACTTGGTACATCAGCGGCTGACACTTCTTCTTCCGTTTCTTTTTCTACTTCAGCTCGAGGTACCGTGACACTTACCAATACTGCATCAGCGTCGACGTCAACTAATTCAACACCTTCCGGTGCGACCAATGCATTCATCCGAATATCATCATCTTCGTTTTCTACATGTGAAACATCAATTTCAATCGCATCTGGGAGTTTATTTGGCAATCCTTTCACGAGCACGTGGTCAATATTGAGTCTTACGAGGAGCCCATTAGCACTTGCTGGAGCCTGCCCTACCATATGGATAGGTACTTCTGCCTCGATAGCTTGGTTCATTTTAATCGCGTGAAACGAAACATGTGTCAAGGTCGCCTTTACTGGATCTACGGATACATCCTTGATCATCGCCATATGTTTTTTGCCGTCGAGGACAATTTCAATTGGATGATGCTTACCTGCTTTGTGCCACGCTTTAATGAGTGGCAAATAGGTGAGCTGAATATGCAGTGATTCTTTGCCCTTTTCGTATACTGTTGCTGGCACTTGCCCTGCTTTTCTTAATGATTTTACTTGCTTTCCAACAACTTCGCGTTTGTCAGCATTCAATGATATAGTTTCTGAGCTCATTCTTATTTACCTCTTTCGTTACTTGCTAGTATATCAGCGCTAGGGTCGTTCATTCAAAATGGTCTATAAAAGTTTACTTAAGAACTGGCCCGTAAATGACTCTTTTACCTTTGCAACCGCTTCAGGTGTTCCAGCCGCCACTACATTCCCACCATGTGTTCCGCCCTCTGGGCCCATGTCGATTATATAGTCAGCCGATTTAATAACATCAAGGTTATGCTCTATAATCACCATGCTATTGCCAGTGTCAACAAGTGCATGTAACACCTTCATTAACCGCCTGACATCGTCCATGTGGAGACCAGTCGTTGGCTCATCAAGTACGTACAGAGTTCTCCCCGTTGACCTCTTAGACAGTTCCGTCGCAAGCTTAACACGCTGTGCTTCGCCACCAGACAACGTCGTGGCCGACTGACCAAGGGTCATATAGCCAAGACCGACCTCTACCAGTGTCTCTAGTTTCCGTGCTATTGAGGGTATATTTTGAAAAAATGCAAAGCCAGCCTCAACGGTCATTTCTAAAATATCGGCAATCGTCTTACCTTTGAAGTGTATCTCTAAAGCTTCTCGGTTGTATCGCTTCCCCTTACAAACTTCGCAAGGCACATACACATCTGGCAAAAAGTGCATCTCAATTTTTATCATACCGTCACCTTGACAGTTCTCGCAACGACCACCACGCACGTTAAAGCTGAACCGCCCTGCTTTATACCCACGTATCTTAGCCTCCGGTGTACTTGCAAAAAGTTCACGTATCGGCGTAAACAGTCCAACATACGTTGCAGGGTTGCTACGGGGTGTACGACCAATCGGAGACTGATCGATTATGATAACTTTATCTAAATTATCTACCCCTTCAATATCATCATGACGTCCGACCGCTTCGTGCGCGCGGTTGAGGCGAATATGTAATTCTTTTGCAAGAATATCATTTATTAATGTGCTTTTTCCGGACCCACTCACCCCACTCACAACCACTAATTTTCCGAGTGGTACCTCGACGTCTATCTGTTTTAGATTATTTTCACGTGCTCCACGTATTATGAGCGATTTGCCACTTCCCTTGCGGCGCTGCTTCGGTACTTCGACCTGCAACTCTCCACGTAGATACTTTCCGGTGATGCTTTCTTTTGTATTTGCAACTTCCGCTGGCGTACCTGCAGCCACCACCTTACCGCCGTGAACACCAGCGCCTGGACCTATATCTACTAGAAAATCTGCAGTGCGAATTGTATCCTCATCATGCTCGACCACCAGCACCGTATTTCCTAACTCTTTTAGTCGTTTGAGTGTTCGTATAAGACGATCATTATCGCGCTGATGTAATCCAATAGACGGCTCATCAAGCACATATAGCACTCCTTGTAAGCCTGAGCCGATTTGCGTCGCTAAACGGATTCGCTGTGCTTCGCCACCCGACAACGTGGTTGCGCTCCGAGCGAGTGTAAGATAGCCTAATCCTACTTCGTTTAAAAAGCTCAATCGAGCATTTATTTCTTTTATCACTTGTCGCGCGATATTCAACTCTTTATCACTAAAAGCAATGTGCGAGAAAAAGTCGACGGCATCTTCAACAGCTAATTCACAGATATCCATGATTGACTGTCCAGCAACTGTAACTGCCAAAACTTCGGGTTTCAATCGTTTTCCATGACATGCATGACACGGTCGCTCAACCATGAATCGTTCAATTTCACGGCGCATGAAATCACTATCGGTTTCTTTATGGCGACGCTCTAAGTTCGGTATAACGCCTTCGTAAGTCGTATCAAAAAACCTCCCCGAACCAAGCGGGATAGCATAGGTTTCATTACCCGTACCATACAAAATCTTTTCCAGTTGTGCATCAGTCAATTCGCTCGTAGGGACTTGTAGTGAAAAATGATACCTGTCCGCCACAGCTTGCATCTTTTTCATATTCCATGCATCTGGTGCCATGCGGTTGTAAGGTCGAATCGCTCCTTCTGCGATGGTTAATCTACCGTTTGGCAACACCAGCTCAGGATCTACCTCAAGTCGATTACCCAACCCGGTACACACAGGACACGCACCATGAGGACTATTAAAACTGAACGTGCGTGGTTCCATCTCGGGCGCAATAAACTCAGGAAATTCTGGGTTGTAATACCGCTGTGAAAATCGATGTGTTTTGTTATCATCATCTACATCAACCACCAGTAACTGACCTTCGCTTAACTGCAACGCATTTTCGACTGCCTGAAAGATGCGTCCGGCATGATCATCAGTGTTGACCACTCGATCGACAATAATCTCGATAGTGTGCTTGAACTTTTTATCAAGCTCGGGAAATTCCTCCAAAGTGTACATAACGCCGTCAATTCGTGCACGTGCATATCCTTGCCGAGTATACAATTCTGGGATATGAGCATGCTCGCCTTTTTTGTCTATCACTACTGGTGCTAGAATCATCAGACGATGATCTCGGGCTAGAGAAGTAACTCCGTCGGCGATGTCTTGTGCAGTCATCGTTTGAATCGGATTGCCATCCGGACCATGAGGAGTCCCAATTCGAGCAAACAATAAACGAAGATAGTCATAAATTTCGGTGACGGTAGCAACCGTCGAGCGCGGGTTTCGACTTGTTGACTTCTGATCAATAGATATGGCTGGACTTAGACCGTCTATTTGATCTACATCAGGTTTTTCCATAAGTCCCAAAAATTGACGAGCATAAGCACTCAACGACTCAACGTAGCGTCTTTGTCCTTCAGCGTATATCGTGTCAAAGGCAAGACTAGATTTTCCTGATCCACTTAAACCAGTTATTACCACAAGTGAATTTCGAGGCAATTCAATATCAATATCCTTGAGATTGTGTTCTCGCGCACCTTTGACTCGGATTACCTCTGACATGACCCTTTATTATACGGTATTTTTGTATGAACGGTCAAAGACGGGTATCTATATCAATTTCATGGGCAACAACAATCACATATGGATCAAGGATATTGTTTGTAAACGTCTCTCGGAATTCATGTATTTGTTCTTCATCAAACGCCTTAACACGAGCAAACGGCACAATACCTTCGACTGCAGGATGATTACGCGTTTCATTTTTTTGCTCATAAACTTCTTTGCTTAGCAGAGAAACTCTGTTTCTAACAACTTCCGAGATTGTTTCTAGAAAACCTTGCTCATAATCACTTTCATCGAATAGCGCGTCATAAGAAAGTCCGAACACGCGTTCTTCGGGGTATTCAGGTAATGCAACGTCGACGAGCTGATTTAAAATAAACCGCGTCCCTTGGAGCGAGCTGATTTGATTTTTTGTTTTTAGACAATCCGCTATCTCTGCCGGCAAATCAATGCCTCCGATTGCTTCAGAATCCATGAGCTTCGGGTCAACACGTCGCGCAAGTGATAGGTATAAGAGTGGGTTCATGCCAGACTTATCTGAAGTGCGCTTAAAATGAATGTAGTTCATTCGATCAATGCCAAAGACTTTGAATATATTTGATTTAGGCACTACAAGTTCGCCGCTAGACCACATACGTATCGTTTCTCGAGAACGAACACCTGTAAAAATTTTCTCACCAATAGCTGCAACAGCCGAATGAAAATCTTCAGGCTGCTCTATTGTAATGGGAGTTCTAACCTCAAATGACGAAAATCTCTTCATAAACACACTTGCAATTTTTTAGTGTGATTATACAATATCAGTTTATCTCATGAATACCTAGTGGTTGAAACATTATAGGGTCTGAGGGAGTTATCGGAACATCTAAATTAGGATCGAGCCCAAATGCGCCTACGCGGCTAATAGGTAGCTCTAGCGATAGATCATCGTACGTTAATTTTCCGTATGAACCCAGTAAATCAGTTTGCTTGAGCGCATGATTTATCCGTGCTAAATCATGTTCCACGATTGTCAAATTGTCTAAATCAGTTTTTGCGAGCCTCAGCATTAAGCTCCCATCTTCGAATGCAAGTCGTCTCGACAGTGTGAGCTCGGCCGTACCGTCCTGGAAATATGCACCTGGATCAATGACAGTTCCAGCGGTAACCTCAAATTCTTCACCATATCGAGCGCCTAGTTTATCCAATAAATGTTGGTTCTCTTCATTGACTTTTTCTCGTACCGCTTCAGCTACTCTATCTTTTTGAATTTGTGCATCTAATGCAGACTGCCCGGCAAGTGCTTCAGCAAAATCTCTCTTGATTTCACGTAAATGACCACGATGATGACGTGCAGTCATATTATGAATGCCGTGCCTTCGTACGTAATCCTCATACCGCTCTTTAAATTTTGCATTACTCACGTATCTTACAAATAATTCTTTAGGATGAACGAGTATTTCATTAATCTGCTCTGCCTGATGCGCTCGTAATTCGTTCATCTCAATGACTGAATCAATATATCTTCCGAGTGGATGATCCTTGTAATCCGCCGCACGGTCATGCTTAGCTAGTACAAAGCGCCCCACCTCAATTGCAGGGATTTGTAATGGCAATACATTCGTTGATCGTTCTGCACTATGCCGGTCTGGACGTAATTCTCCACGATAACCACGACTATTTCCATTTCGCATCATAGTGCTCACCTCTCTCTGTTTTAGTGATCTTAAACCAAGTGTAGCAAGATATATTATTAAAATTCAATATTATACTCAGCTATACTATATTTGTGGGGAAAAAACGCAATAATCCGCTTTATAAAGTTATACTTACTGATCTTGCTGGTATAGGCTGTCTCTTGCTTGTGCCTTTTCTTGGGCCTCTTCCTGGACCGGGGGGCATTCCGCTCATCCTCGCCGGATTAGGTTTTTTCGCTGTGAATCATGACTGGGCAGACAACGCCATTCACTATGTAAAAAAGCATAGCGAGAGTCTACAGTCAGTCGTTTTTCCTGATAAACCGCTTATTAAAAACCTATGGGATTATTTCGCAATTATGCTTTTTGTGTTCGGTTGGTGGATTAATATTGTAGCCTCGCATGCACTATTTACCGCGTTGAGCATAAGTATTATTGCGACGGCTTCAACGATATTTATGCTCAATCGCAATCGCCTTGCATGGATAGATGCACAGCTACGGCGTACGGGCAAAAAATAGCTTGTATTTTATATAATTTGTGATATAATAGTTTTATAAGTGAGGTGGTCCACCATGTGGCAATTTTTAATCACTGGTTATATTCCAGGGACAAATATTCAAATTACCTATACATTACTTTTACTAGTCGTTTTACTTTTGACTTCATTATTGGTTGGCGCACGAATGATTGCAACGGTCATAAGCGTACAAAGAAACATCTCAAAGGGCACCCGTGTCGCGCGCGTTATACAGCATTTGTCTCTTTAATTACTGTCTTCGGGCTCTGGCAAAATACTTTCAATATATAATTGTAGCTCAGACAATAAATAGTCGTCGCGCTTAGTAAGTTTTCTCGTTTTTACAATCTCTTCTAATCGCTTTGATACCTTCGAGATGACACTTTTTTCGCCTCCTCTGAAAAATGACACGCGACGGTGTGATTCCCATTGCTCGTGCTCTTCAGGTGTAAGTAATGCTTGATAATTACGTGCTTTATATAGGGGGATCATCTCACGCAGGCGCTTATTTTTAATTGTACTTTGCAGCTCACTCAATAGATTAGGAGCGCTCATCCTTATATTAATCATTTCACCTTGATCTTGGGGAGTCCAAAAACCGTCGTACAATTGTGAATCTACATTTGGTTCAGGCAGTAATGTCATCTGCTGTTTATGCTCCAAAATATCAAGTGCTTCTTGAAGTTTTTGGATAAATGCAGGATGCTCATCAATGAGTGCTGAATGCCGTAAAAATGCGTCGGTATAACCTATTCTTTCCTTACTCGCTTCATTCAATACAGTTAACGGTGCGATTGCAGGACAACGATTATATTGCAATGTTTTAACGGGTAACGGCTCGAGCTCGTCTCCGTACCTTACCGACCAATGTTTTACAAGCTCTTCAATTGGTTTATTAATCCATCTCGCCGGATCAAAACGTAGATCATATACAATTGCTGCTTCACGTCTAGGATGCTTAAGTACCGATTTAACTAATGTTGTTTTTTCAAATTCACTGTCATATTTACCTGATGTATAGACGAACGGGTCTCCAGACTCAACAAGACGCGCAACGTGCTTCTTGTCTCTAGCTAGAAGTAAATACTCAAATAGTTTCGGTTGCGCTTGCTTAAATTTACGTGCAAGTTCAATGAGTGCTAGTACGTCACTTAGGGCGTCGTGGGCATTTTCATGCACGACCTTGTTTACTTTCGCAAGTTCTTCAAGTTTCACCGTTGGTTTACCTTCAGCTGTCATAGGCCATATTAACCCATCTGGTCGGAGTGCGCGCATCATACGAAACGCATCAAGGAGGTCCCATCTGCCCCTCCCATCTTTCCAGTGCCACTGATATGGATCATAGAATGTTCGATAACACATATAACGCATGAACTCGTCATCAAAACGAATGTTGTTAAATCCTACAAATATCGTGCGAGGTTCAGCTACTTTATCATGGAAATACGCCGCAAATTTAGCTTCACTGATTCCCTCTTGCAGAGTCTGTTGTGGAGTAATACCGTGTACCAATATAGCATCTGGCTCAGGGATAATGTCGTCTGCAAGCTTTACTAGAATATTATCTGGTTCGCCAATGGGTTCAAGCAAATCATTCGTACGTTGACCTGCGAACTGCATAATGCGCCCACCACGCGGGCTTCCACTCGAAGTCTCTAGGTCATAAAAATAAAACGTCATACTTTGAGTGTAACACTAAAGAGGGCGAACAACTTCACCGTAGATGGTACTCGCTTTAATCGGCCCAAAAAATCTCGAATCCATTGATTCATCTCGATTATCACCAATGACAAATACTTCTCCCACTCCGAGCTTCACCTCCATGTCACCGTTATATGTAGATGCGTTGACCATCCTGTACCATGGCTGATTAATGTCGACAAACGTCTTTTCTTTCGTCCCGTCCATAAACGTCACGGTTACTTTATCTGGTTCAACTTTTACCGTATCCCCCGGCAAACCAATGACTCGCTTAACGAGTAGCATTGTAGAATCTATAGAACCCTGCTCGTCAACTGATTTCCGATCAAATATAATAATATCGCCTCGGTTCGGGTAAAAATCTCCTCGTTGCATGCGTGCTACGGTACGTGGCGTAAGGTTGACGGCGAGCTGCTGTCCGTCACGAAGAGTGTGACGCATACTCACCCCGTCTGTCTTGATAAGCGTGAACACATAGTTTGTCGTAAGTACAAAAAGTAAAACTCCAATGACTGAAAAGAGTGCTGGTTTTTTCATGAAACCAAGGATAGTCCGTATAGGGTCTGATTCTCCGGTGATCATCTTTCCCGCAGATAAAGCATGCCGTGCTTCGTCAGATTGAGCAAGATGTTCTGCTCGCCAATATTTTCTTGCTATTATCCTGCGTCTTACATTATCGATAAGTATCAGCAGCGTGAATACCGCTAAAATCGATGCGAGCAGGTTCAGAATGTTTTTATTTGCATACACCCAGCTTATGAACATCGGGAGCAAATCGCCTTCATATCCCTGCTTATGCTCTTCTTTATTAATTAATGTCATACCGTTTTCTAGCAGAACCATACGTTGAAGTGAATGTTGCCCTGAAGTTACATATCGCGTATTAAATTTATTGAGACTCGATGCTTCATAGACGGTCCTGTTATCAACGGCATAAATCACCTTTTTTATAGACTTATCACTAACAGGTTCATAGACATACACACCGACCATATCAAAATAAAAACTTCTTTTTTGTGGCAAGATTGTAAACGATTCATTCTCATACCGTATACCACAACCATTAAGACTGGTGCAGTTTTCTGTTAAATAATCTCCGGTTTTAGTGAGCACAATATTCGCATCTCGTACCTTATATATTTGCTCGTCACTACCAAACATCTGAAAGGTGATAAAGTCTGCATCCGTAACTACGAGCTCACTTTGTTTATCTATAGATAGTTCCGTGCATCTACCTTCAGTGGTGCGAGCAAAGAAGCGCTGAAATACGCTGCTATTCACAACATATACTTGGTATGTACCAGCTTCAAGTCGAGCAGTAGTTTGTATATTATTATCATTTTCCGCACAGAGCCCCGACTCAGGTAATATTTCAGATGCGGCTACTGACTGCGCGCGAACCAAGAGCGTGGTATTTGCAAGGGTTATACAAAATCCTATAATAAATGTTATAGCTACATATACTTTGGCATTTGAGCAATTTCTTATTTGCTTTACGGATAAGTTCATGATTCTATATAAGCATAACAGTTTTTAAATTTTTAAAAGGTTCAAAATGGCAAAGAAAGCCACCATCAAAAAAATTACCAAGTCAAACAAAAAGAATCTCAGCTTAAAGAAATTAGATTTTAAGAAGAACTGGAAGAAATTAAGTTATATAGGCTTATCTGCATTCCTCGCTGTAGTGAGTGTAGGCTACGCAGGGTGGGATAGGTTTGGCCAGAAAGATGCGAGTGCGGCGAACAGTGTAAACACCCTTTGGATAACTTCAGGATCTTACATTAATTTGTATACATGCAAATCCAATGATTCTTCAGGCAAGTATAAAATTAGTACTTTCTTATATAACAGGTCAATTTATCAAGCCTCTAGCACGTGGGTCGCTTCTGTACAAGGTCCGACAGTAACGGCAAGTCCTAATAACAAAGGCGTAGTAAAAAGTGGGCTCGTACCTAAAAGTACCGGTGATCTTATCGCTACAATTACCGCGAAAGGTTCCGGATCAGCTTCATACAGAATTTATGTACCTACACTCCCCGCGTGTACCATATACGGGATATACTAAATCTTTTATTTCAAACCGCATATTTAGCTGTAACAATAATTATGTTTAATATCTATAGCATATATTATTGATATTACAAATATGATGCAGACTTGCCTCCGATACTCATTAGATAACTAGATTTTCTAAATATTACTTGCGTATTGTCAGCTGGCTATACTTACTCAGCTTGAAAACGATTTGCAGTAATATTCTATATTATATTTGCGCTTCAACCCATCAAAATTCATATAGCGAACTACTCCGAATATGGGTCGGTCGAACCAAGGCCTATCATGCACGCCAGCGACAGACCACAGAATACCTGCATAACCATTCGGGTCGCCCCCGTCGATTGAATAGTGGTCATTAAGTCGTATCAAAAAATCTATTGCTTGCTCTGGACTTTCGGTCCATTCCAGCACCTTTTTCGCCCAATACATGCGCATATACCCATGCATCTTCCCGGTAGATATCATTTGACGTTGTGCTGCGTTCCATGCCTCATCATGTGTTTGTGCGTCACGAAGTTGGTCGTAACTGTAGAGATAGTCGCGTGGATCTATGCGATGCGTTTCAAGCGAAGTTCGTGCCCATTTTGGCGCTGCGTCTATTGAGTCGTATTTAGGTTGGTAATAACAATAGTTATCTGCAAGCTCTTTCCGCACA
>DAOLHH010000006.1:0-29629 GCA_035329185.1 Candidatus Saccharimonadota bacterium
GGCCATAGTCCGTATTCAAAATTGACTGAGCATCCAGAGATATCGTGAATATAAAATTGATCGGTATTTGTTTTATAGCTTGACACGTAACGCCCGTCATTGCTTATCTGTAAATATGTACCGACACCATTTGCATAATTCACTGCATAAAATGGAACAAGCTCTTTTGTCTGTAAATTTATTCGTACCAGCCCCCTATGAGAAAGTTGGGCTACCATAAATCGACCATTGCTCGAAAATCCTACTTGGTCAATACCTACAACACTAGCGTTTGAATACGTTAAAAACTGATCAAGCTTTGAAGTATCAATCTTCCATATTTTTTCTTTCCGCGCTGAAACTCCTCTCCCATAAGTTACCGTAGAGAGCGAGCCTAGGTAGCCCAGACTGTGATTGATGCTATATTCTAAGCCTCCACCAGGGGCAGAATCGAAAAACAAAACGGAGTTCCCTCCAGGAATAGGCGATAGAGAATAGGGTGCTGAAGTTATCGGTAACGCCTTCTCTAAGTTAAAATCCTTTGCCCATAAACCGTTCGAACCAATTATGCCGTGGTCGTTTTGTACAGAACACACATCAGGATAGTCTCTTCCGGTGGTCTCATAAGTCTGCGAGTCGTAAGTCAACTTGTTGTTAATTATTTTTTCGTTAAAAACATACCTGCTTTTAAAGGTTACGTAGGAACAATCGAGATTGCCCCCGTTTACTAGGCCAGTAGGTACACCAAGATCAGCAATAGAAAAACCATCATCCCACCCTCCAGCCGAAGCGGTTGCAGGAGCGTTTTTTATAAAACTTATCAACAATAAGGATAGAGTAACAGCCAGCCCCAGAAGCCGTTTCATAAGACATACTATAGTCCTATTTACTTATCGAGTAAAGCAACCCTATCTGAAAAGCTCTTCATACTTTTTTACATTTGAGCTACGAACCGTGAAGTAACATACTCCGTTCGCACTTAGGTCATCGAAATAACAACTATCGATGTTTCTATATGTAAACCTGTAGCCTGTTATGTTTTCAGGCTTGTCGTGTTTAATAAATTGCATATTGTTATTAAAAACATTGCTGATATTTCTAACTTCTTTCTCTGAGCTATAGCCTATCTCGCACTGTACCACTCCATTTCCTGATTTTTCGGAAGTTATCATGCAATCAGTTTTCACTTCGAGATCTAGCCCCGTTTTTACTTCAATCTGGGCAACCAATTCTGGAAAGTCTCGTGCCAACCCTTTTATGAACTGGGCGTTATCCCAGTCTTTGTATTTTGTATTTCCAAAAATTATAGCTGGAAGAACAAAGGTAATGTATACAAGAAAAAACATAGCCTTTGGATGGCTAAATTTCTTCATCAAGGTAAAAAAGGGCGACGGTTTTATGAGAAGAAATATTGATGCAAGAAGTATAGTGTACAAATCTTGGTACGGCATTGAGTCGCTCTCGAAATCATACCGGTAACTTATAAAAATTACCGCGATAAATAAGATACATTTTGCCGGAAACACTATGTTGTATAGTTGGAGAATTTTTTTTACTTTAGGAGAAGACGCTTTGGCTATTATTGATGTACTGCGTTTCTTTTTAGCTGATTTTACCTTGGCTTTAACCATATTACTAATAAGTATAGCTCTTGTGGTTTTTGCTTACCAGTGCGCTACACTATAGCCATGGCGACGAGCAAAAAACATATCGTAATAGATGCGCGAATCCGGCGTGCCAGCACCGGTCGGCCGGTGGCGCGGTTACTCGAATATTTGCAGGAGCTCGATAGCGACCACCGCTACACCATTCTGATAGCGACCGATGACGACTGGAAACCAAAGGCAAAGAATTTCACCGCCGTACATACCCATTTCAAAAACTATAGCTTTAACCCGCTCAATCAGATTTTGTACGCACGCCAACTCTACAAGCTCAAAGCCGACCTTGTACACTTCACCATTACCCCACAGCAACCGTTTTTCTATTTTGGCAAGCAGACGACCTTCACACACGATCTGACCATGCTCAAATACTCAAGCAAGGGCAAACTTCCACAGTGGGTACACACCCTGCGCATGAGGGGCTACGTATTCCTCATGTGGGCGGCACACCGCAAGGCTGTGCATATATTAGTTCCGACCGAATACGTGGCAGATGACATCAAGAAATACCACCTATTTACGAACCGCAAGGTATCCGTCGCGCTCGAAGCAAGCGAACCACCACTCGCGGTAAAAGCTATTGAACCTACGGGCGCACCTGAGCAATTTATCATGTATACCGGCAGTTCGTTTCCGCACAAAAACCTCGAGCGACTCATCAGTGCTTTTGGCGTTCTCAAAGAACACCATAAAGATCTAAAATTGGTGCTCGTCGGTAAACGTGAATTCCACTCCAAACAGCTCGAACGGTGGGCACGCAAACAACCTTACGCATCAGACATCATTTTCACTGGCTTTATACCTGACGAGGAGCTGAAATGGTATTACGAACACGCGAGAGCCTACGTTTTTGCCTCGTTGAGCGAGGGCTTTGGTCTGCCTGGGCTCGAAGCAATGGCACATGGCTGCCCTGTCGTGAGTAGCAACTACACCTGTCTGCCTGAAGTCCACGGCGACGCGGCGCATTATTTTAACCCCGAAGATATTCAGGATATTGCCCGCAAAATAGACGAAGTTATCAGCAACGAAACATTACGAAAAAAGCTTATCGTGAAAGGCTACGAAAATACAAAGCGGTTCAGCTGGAAGAAGTTTGCTCAACAGCATCTGCAACTATTCAAGCAACAGCTGAATTAAAAGAGTTATTCTTGAGAAGCTGGGGCGCCAGGCATAATTACAATGTGCCGGTCTCGGCCCTCGCCACGTGATTCGGTCTCGAGTCCGTATTCGCCTGCAAGCTTGTGAATAGTACGACGGTCTGCGGAGTTCATCGGTTGAAGGGCTTTTTCAGCGCCACTCTCTTGCACTTCTTTGAGCCAAATCACGGCTTTTTCTTCTAGACGATGTGCCCGTTGACGCTTATAGTCTGCGATATCTACGTTCACGCGGTTTAGCGCCGCTTCCTGCGTCTTGAGTGCCATACTGGTTAGAAACTGCATTGAGCGCATCGTGTCGCCATGATTACCAATCAAAAAACCATTCATGTGCGTACTCGGGACACTTAGCTCAATCACTTCCCCGTCTTCAGTGGTTGCGTACACGTCGACATTCAATCCAAAAAACGACAGCAAGTCTTCCAAGTATTTCTTGGCATAACGTATTGAAGCTTCTTGATCCATGACTAACTCCTCTTCTTTTTAGACTTCCCTGACGCCTTCTTCTTTTTAGGTGTTTGTTTTGGAAGAGTTTTCTCTGGTGTTTTTTCTTCTGCCTTGGATTCTTTGAGGGATTTTTTACGAACAACAACCGCTGATGCTGATTGCATGGCAAATTCGTCTTGTTGAAGTAAGTAGCTTTGTTGAGCATATGCGACGAGCCCGCCCACAAACCAATAAAGTGCAAGGGCCGCAGGGAAATTAATCGTGAGCACAAAAATCATAAATGGCATAAAATATGCGAGATTTCGCCCCATAGCGGCGTTGACCTCGCTTGTATCCGCTTCTTTGCCAGAACCGGCGTCCTTAAGAATATCGCGAAGTTTGCGAGCATCTTTGTCTGATGGCAAAGTTTGTTTTATTTGCAAGAACTGAATAATTGCAGAACCGAGCACCAACAAGAAGGCTGGGAAATAAAATGCCTGTCCATTATCGATAGCGGCTCGCTTCAAATCCACCGACCCTATAAAAGTTTGGTCGAAGTTTGATATATCTTCTTTTACTTCTTTCATCCACGCTGTGTTTTGCACGGTCGGATAAGAGAAGTCGACGATTTGTTGCGGATTTTTGACAACACGGTTTAGTCCTGAGAAGAGCGCAATAAAAACAGCAACCTGTACAATCATCAAGCCAATCTGCGATAGTGGTTTAATTTCTTTCTCTTTATAAAGCTCCATCATCATGATGGATTCTTGTTGCTTATTGCCTTTAGCGGCTTCTTTTATCTTCTTCAGTTCTGGCTGTAGCTCCCGCATCGCTTTGGTGTTTTTGAGCTGTTTTTTGAGTAGTGGATAAAGTGCAAAACGAGTAATTATTGTGAAGAGAATTATAGCTACGCCAAAATCATGGCCTGGAATGACCGCATAGAGTAGCGATAGGATATTAAATATAGGCTGGACGATAAGCGTCGTAAACATGCAGACTAACTCCTCTTTAGCTCATACTATACCACAATAGAGGTCAACTTCGGTATTTTGGACGATCCGCTCGAAGCGATTGCTCCCCGCGGTGAAACAGAGTGAGGATATCTTTTTTTAATAAATCGACCTCAACAAATGCAATTTCAGCAGTTTTTGCGTACAAAATAATATCAATGTGCTTATCTTCAAGGTTTAGCTGTGTTCGAATTATTTCATAAGTTCGTCGTCTAATACGATTGCGGACGACTGCTTTGTTGGCAATTTTTTTGCTTACCACAACTGCGAGGCGGTACGGGGATGATTCGCCTCGTTGCCCCGCCATTCGAAGTGAAAAAAAGCGCCCGTGGATTGATTGTCCACGAACGCGACTTACGGCATGATGCCCATGAAATCGATTTTCTTTACCTATCATTGGGCAGCTCTCCGGTAAGACCCTTCCCTGTTATCGAGTAAGGAGCTTGCGACCTTTATTGCGTCGTCGGTTCAGTACGTGTCGACCAGCGCGGGTCGCCATACGCTTCATGAATCCGTGCTCTTTTGAGCGGTGTAATTTTTTTGGTTGTAGTGTTCGCTTTGGCATATTCGACCATTCTACCACTGTTTTACTCTTTATGCAACTTTGACTGCGTCAGCTTGTTTGCTTATTGCGCATGCGTATGGTCATTTAGACGAATATATTGAGCAGATTGTTTTTTATCCACTCTTCACCCTCGCTTATCCACACATTTATCAGGGGTGAGAAAGTTCTGTGGATAAATCGGCTTCTGTTTTCCAATTTAATTACTTATTACAATGTTGTGTAATTAGCTGTGGAAAAGTTGCCCATACTGTTCTATGCTGAGTGGTAAGTGCAATTGAGGGAGCAAAGAAAAGTGTCGATGCAAGAACCGACCGGTATATGGCAGGCAGTACTCGGAGAAATAGAATTGACTATTTCAAGAGGAAACTTTGTCA
Source organism: Candidatus Saccharimonadota bacterium (assembly GCA_035329185.1). GTDB lineage: Bacteria > Patescibacteriota > Saccharimonadia > Saccharimonadales > SZUA-47 > JAGQMY01. The sequence goes on from DAOLHH010000006.1 coordinate 5,173, forward strand.
CGTGGTTTAAAAATACCCACCTGCTTGATTACACGCCTGATAAAGCGGTTATCGGGGTTCCGAACGTTTTCATTAAGCAGCAGCTTGAACGCAAGTACGTAGATCTCTTGCGTGATTTATTAGGAAAAAACGGGGTGAGTCCCTCTATAATCCAATTCGACATTTATTCATCACCCTCAGCAAAATCAAGACGTATTCATGATGACGCAATTACGCTTGAGCCTGCGAGAGTTACTCCTAAAGCCACTGAGTCAAAACAAAGCGGAGTTGCGCACAATTATAGACAGGGCTTAAATACCCGTTATACCTTTGACAGTTTTATTGTTGGATCGGCAAATGAGCTCGCTTATGCGGCCTGTCAAGCTATCGCCGCCAAACCAGGCACAAAATATAATCCACTCTTTTTATATGGTGGTGTTGGAATTGGTAAAACGCACCTCATACAGGCGGTAGGAAATGAAATATTAAAGAACAACCCAAGCGCGCACGTCGTCTATATCTCGACTGAGCAATTCGTGCAAGAATTTTTAGACGCAATTAGATTTAAGAAAAATACCGACTTTGCCGGCTACTACCGTAGTGCAGACGTGCTTATTATTGACGACATCCAGTTTATAGCCGGTAAAGAAAAGACTCAGGAGGAATTTTTCCATACATTCAACGCTCTTCATCAAGCCAATAAACAGATTATTATCAGTAGCGATAAACCGCCAAGAGACATCCCTACGCTTGAAGAACGCTTAAGAAGTCGATTCGCTTGGGGTATGTCAATAGATATGCAAACGCCGGACTTCGAAACACGCTGTGCTATTGTACAGTCAAAAGCGCTAGCGCACGGGCTCATGCTCCAGCCTAATGTGGTGGAGTTTCTTGCAAATCTCGTGCACTCAAATATCCGTGAGCTCGAAGGTGTCCTCAACCAGCTCCTCGCATACTGCGAAATGAGAAATCTCGAACCCGATATACATGTTGCTGAAGCTCTATTCGCAAGTTCAAAAACACGCCCAAAACACATTACACCTCGTCAAATCATTGAACAAACAGCTCGCTACTATTCCATAGCATTAGATGACCTCATGAGTCCAAAACGCGATAAAGAAATTGTCGTACCACGACAGATAGCAATGCATTTGCTCCGTACCGAGCTGAAGCTCAGTTTCCCAAAGATTGCCATGGAGTGTGGCCGTAAAGACCACACAACCGCAATTCATGCAGTCGACAAGATTTCTAAAGAGCTTGCGATTGATCCGCAGCTAAGACAACAAGTTATCGAATTGAAGGGTCGTCTCTATGTGTAGGTCTGTGGATAGCACGTGGATAGTGTGTGCACGAAAGCGAGCAGGCTGTGCATGCACACTGGATAACACGGTAGATATGCCCAGCGTTCTAAAAGCGCGAAAATCTTCCACACGTTCCGCCCACAACGTTATGAGCAGAACTATCCACATAGATTATTCCAATATTACCCCAGTTACCGACACCGTTATGCACACTATCCACATAGCCTATAAAAATAACTATATATTAAAAAATAAGTAAGAGTAAGGAGCGAGGTACCAATATGAAACTGAGTGTTACACAAGAAAACCTAAGCCGAGCGCTGTCTACAGTGTCACGAGTGGCAAGCTCGCGAAGCTCCCTGCCTATTCTTTCTAATGTGCTTTTACGGACCGAAGGAAATCGGTTGTTAGTTGCAGCCACCAATCTCGATATTGCAGTTTCAGAAACAATCGGTGCGAAGATTACGCAAGCGGGAGCTATCACTGTCCCTGCTCGACTCATGCAGGATTTTGTAGGCAGTTTGCCGGCTGGTACTCTTGAGCTTGAAGTTCATGAAAATAAACTACAATTAAAAGCCGACCGTTTCGACTCAACTATTCATGGTGTTGCAGCTGACGATTTCCCGGTCATGCCTGTGCTTGAAGGTGGTTCAACTATTGAGTTTACGGCAGGAGAAATGAAACAGATACTACACCAAGTCCTGTTTGCAGCTAGCAATGATGATGCTCGTCCTGTTTTGACAGGTGTATACATGCATGGAACCGATTCCCTACTCCATATCGCAGCTACGGATTCATACCGTCTTGCTGAAAAGCGACTCAAACGATCGTTCGGTGATATTTCTCTACTCCTTCCCTCACAATCACTACAAGAATTAGTGCGGTCGCTTAAGGAAGATTCCGCACCACTTCAAGTGTCTTTTGATGAACAGCAGGCTCGTTTTAAGGTTTCTGACGTAGAGATTGTGACACGCTTACTTGATGGGCAATATCCTGATTATCAAAAACTATTACCTAAAAAGTTTGAGACCACCGCTGTGGTTACGAGGCAAGCGCTCAATGAAATCACCAAAGTTTCGAGCTTGTTTGCGCGAGAAGCCGCAGGAAGTATTACCCTCCTCATTGATGAGGCGAAACAAGAAATTAGCATATCATCGATTGCATCACAAGTTGGCGAGAATACCGCGAACGCAAGCGCAACCGTTCAAGGAGATGCGAGTATCACGATGAATTCACGTTATATTCTTGATGCGCTCGCTGCGTTTGAGGGTGAATCCGTGCAGATTAATGTGAACGGTAAGCTTGATCCATGCATCTTGACGGACCCTGCTGACGAATCCTACATACATGTTATTATGCCGGTCAAATCCTAGGCGATTCACAGTCAGTTATACTAAAAAGTAATGATTCAAACCCTTGAGCTCACCAATATACGCTCCTACAAGAGTGGTCTTTTTGAATTTGGCGAAGGTGTGAATATTATTGTTGGACCAAACGCGAGCGGTAAAACCAATCTTTTAGAATCAATACATATGGTTGCACGCGGTCATGCGTTTAAAAGCGATGATGTAAACATGATTTCGTTTGATGCAGACTGGGGTCGCCTCGAAAGTATGGTAAGCGATGATCAGAAGCGTGTAGTGAAACTGGTTCGTGAACCTTTCAAAAAACGCTTTGAAATTGACGGTGTGGAAAAAATGAAACTGCTTGAGCCCAAGCAACTCCCCACCGTATTATTTGAACCAACACATCTTCTGATGCTTGGCGGTGAGCCAGATCGTCGGCGGTCGTATCTAGATGATTTGCTCACTCAAACAGTAGTGGGCTATGGCGCGTTGCTCCGTGACTATAAACGGACGCTTGCTCAACGTAACCGACTTCTAAAAGCTGATGAGTTTGATCGGGATCATATGTTCGTGTGGGATATTCGTTTAAGTGACCTTGCAAGTAAAGTAGTTGAAGTTCGACTCCGCTATATTCAATATCTTGCCGAGCGTCTAAGCAACGACTATCAATCGGTTAGTGGAAACAATGAAATATTGACGATTAGTTATGAGTCTAAACTACAAACCGATCATTACGCTGAGCATTTGCTTCAACAGCTAAAAAACCATATCGATATTGATAAAGCTCGGGGCTATACCGGCTACGGACCGCACCGTGACGACATTCGAATTACACTTAAAGGTCAGGATGCACGAAATAGTGCTTCACGAGGTGAGACACGAAGTATTGTGCTCGCACTGAAAATTGCCGAACTTCATGTGATTGAAAATAAGACCGGTAGGAAGCCGATACTACTTCTAGACGATGTCTTTAGTGAGTTAGACGGAAAACGTCGCCGTACGCTCGCACAGACGCTCCAGGACTACCAAGTATTCATAACGACAACCGATGCAGACGTCGCCATCGAACATTTCTCAAAACTCTCTAACATAATCCCGCTCTAACTAGCTCGCAATTACAACCCACTCAAAACTACTTGGTATAATTGTGTATCAATACCACTATCAATTACGCTCTGAGTTAAGGAACTTCTTACCGAATCGACTACTACAGGGTCATAGTCCAATAAATTAGTCTCAGTATTATAAACGAGTTCGCCCAAGTCTGGCACGATAAAAATAATACTCCGGTAAGGCACAATAGTTTTTATATTAGAGGCTCTTCGTAAATCAAATACTAATTTATCTATAAGAACTTCGGCCGGAACCTCAGGGTCTATAAGAAGCGCAGAAGAACTTCCGGTTCCCTTAATATTAACTAGGAACTTACTACTATCAATTTTCAATACGGAAGTAACATCATACTTGTCCTGAACATATACATATGATCCGGCCGTTAGATCTGAGCTCATGCGTAAAAGCCCAATGGAATCCTGAAGATAAAGTGTCTCGCCGTCAGATATAAATTGTGAAATATTACTAATCTTGGTTCGAGGCGCTAGGCTATCATCCATAATATGCAGAACATTTTCATAGTCAAGCATACATATAGAATTTGATAAGCAAAAACTCACTTTCTTAAAACTCTCCCCCTCAAACGGAACGACTTGAGAGTCTTCATTACCCCTTGTGATTACGACCATTGTTTTTTCGGTCTTTTTATCTCTCTCAGAGAGGTTTGGTTTTGCTCTTTCTGCATGGAGAAGCGATGCGCTGTCTTTTGCGTCATAGTCCACCAATTTTAAACCCTGTATGCCAGCTAACCCTTTTGATTCTGAAGGCTTGATGCTGGCCAAGTCCGATCCTGTATATAGTTCTGAGCTGTCTGTCGAAAGCAGAATAAATTCAGTTCCTTGTTGGTAAAACTTATATTCTGTTTGAGGCGTCAAATAGGTTGCTTCGCTCACAAAAGACAGTTTAGGCGAGTTATTTTCAACTGTAAGCTCATAAAAGATCTGACTTGGCGGTGTAATCCCTTGTTTGACGGATCTTTTTACCAGCGCAATAGCACTTGTGTCATTAATTTTTACTATGCCCTCTATACTCGCCAAGTCATCAGACGCAGCGTATTTCTTCACATAGCTAGAGACTGTGGTTGACGATGCAAGATGCGCTTTAATAGTGCTAATAGGACCATTGCATCCATAACTGACAAGGATATTATTAAGCATCAGGCTACATTCATTTGGCTCTTCACCAATAAACTCTCTTGAGCCTTCTTTTTGAATGTCTGCAGTTATTTGAGTAGTATTAAAAAATCCAGCAGTTTTTATAAACGATACCGAAGTTCCTTCGTTTGAGATTACTGAAACACGGTAACCACCTTTACTTACACGTTTTGTAACACTTTGGCCCTCAATATTATTTATATAATCAACCTCACCCGTAGAAAGGTTCTCAAGGGCAACATAGGAAGCACCTTCCACCGAATCGACTCGAATTAAAGAGATGTTTGACGCAAGTAGCGCCACTAAACCAAATACACCAAAAACCAAAAAAACGGCTAATAGCTTTATTCTCACGTCCTACCTCCTTTAGCTTGATCCGAACTGCGCTAGTACTTCTACGGCACTGTTTATTCTCTTCTGATATTCGGGGTTATCTAAATTAAGTTGTCTTGTGCCATTTGGGAGCTCGATTGAGCTATTGCGAAACCTTTCATAATAGCCCGCAAAGGTTACGGCAGCTTCTTCAACCGTTGTAGCGGACTTAACTTTGTCCCCTGCATTTTTTTCATTCGATGCGGCACCACCTATCCCTGTCCCCTCTAGCTGCCCATATAAAAACTCCGCTTGAAATAAAAGTGTCTCAATCATGGAATTTTCTATGCCTGCGGCCTGAGACGTCTGTACGACTTTCGTAAATGGCGTCCATTGTACTATGCCCCACCCGACACTTGAAATTTCCTTTAAGCTACAATTTTTCCCCTCCGGTGTTATAAGGGTAGCCAAAACAGAGTCGAAATTATCAATCAACACCCCGCCGTCAGGTTGAAGCAGTGACTCGTTTATGCCTTTACTCACTCCATCATCTTTACTGTAAACACATTGCATTCGAACTGGATTCACCCCTGATTCATGCATAATATTGCCAACTATCCCTGCTGCTTGTTCGGGCGTGTACCCCTTGCTTACAAAATAGTCAAAGATAAATTTCTGATTTTCGCTCAATGTACCTCCACCACAGCCCGTTGGTCCCGGTGCTGTTCCTGTTACCGCCGCTAGTACCTTTGCGACAAGCTGGTCTTGACCGCTCGCATTTGGGTGTACGGCGTCGCCCATATATTTGTGTGGATCGGCTATAGAGTTTGATATAAGCGTCGCACTTGGGTCTACCGTATGGAACCAGTCAACTATAGTGTAAACCTTTTTTGAAGCGAGCGTATCGAGCGTTGGATTGAAAACACCAGAACTTATAGTGTTGGCAGTTTTAGTATCATCAGTGGAAACCGCTATATTAACCCACCAAATTGGAACCGATGTCGATTTTGCTAGCGGTCTAATCGTATCAATTATCTCCTCGATTGGGTTTGCGTCGAGACCTCCATTAGTTCCGAGAGCTATGATGATTCCGTCAGCATCATGAATTGCCGCCGTATCGTCTACCACAGCCTGCTTACCAGATTTATTTGTGCCTTCTGCGGTGGTTGCTTTAGCCATACCACCCCAAGTCCAGGCTCGACCACCAGAAGCATTAATAAATGCTGTAATTCCCTTTTCCTGAAATGCTTTTCGATATTTAGCATTAGCTCCGTAGGTAATCGAATCCCCTAGCATATATACTTTTCCGCCCGAAGTTAGTGAGCCTGTGGTGGCAAGTGCTGTTGTGCACTGAGGTTTTTTTTCGCTTTGCCCGTCACAATTAATAATGGCTATCTGGTAATCCTTTAGAAGTTCGTTAGAGCATTCTGGTATCGCTCGCGCAGAAGGCGTTCTGCCTATTGTAAAGCCAAGTAGCAAAACAACAGCAATGAGATAACTCACATATCGAAGGAAATGTAGCTTGAAAAGCCTACTCATCATTATTGCCCTCGAAGTAATCCAATGTGTCGGTTGGTACGTCTGATTTTTTCAAATCATCGGCAGAAAAACCAGTACCAGACTCGACAAGATTCCAACCATTTGCCGAGGTAAAATGATAGATGTTTATGTATCCTTCACGGTCCTGATTTTTTGCAAATAAACGAACGATAATCCAATTATAATCTTTCGATATATAGTAATCAGATATGCTCATACCTAATGAACTATCGGAATCTGTGAGTGTTGAGATGAGTTCTTCATTTGAATAAAATCCGGTCGTTGCTTGGAACTCAGTTGTATTAAATGCTGAAACTCTTACAGTTTGAGTGACCTGTTCTTTCGCCATTGGGCCACGTAACATCACTATATAAGATCCCGGCCGCATCTTAAAAGACTGCTCATCTGCGAGTATGGGTTTATTGTTATTGTCGACCGCAAGAGTTGTATAGCTACTCAATCCCGTCACCCGCAGCTCTCCAAACCATAAAAATTGCTTTGCCACAAATGCTATCGTAGAAAATACGAACAAAAGTAGGAACGCTATAACATTTTTTTTCACTGGCTAGACCCCGGTCCGATATAGCGTGCGGCATATTTAAAGTCATGCTCTCCCGTTCCGCCACCCGGAGGCTTCACGTAATAGCCGGTCTTCTTTTCTCCATCTATGTTTCGTCCGGCAGTAGATTCAATGGTACTCCATTGTCCCGACGGCAGCACGCCCGCAAAGATGCCAATATGTCCTGCCGATTCCCCGTTGCAGTTTTGGCTGATAGTCAAGAAGTCGCCTGGCTGAACCTGATCGATGGGAATTATCTTTAGGTTAGAATCAGCGTCACTTAAACCATCCCCGTTCGAATCTTTCGTATAGAGTCCAGAGCAACCCGCAGTCGTCTGATAATCGTATGCAACATACATCGCAAGATTGGTAAAACCACTGCAATCTATGAAATCTCCGTACCCATTTGGTACACGGGTCGCAAGCCAATTGGCAGCGCTCGCCCCACCATTTAAGCGCCCGTTCGTGTTTGTGACACCCCACTCGGCATTCCATTTATCGCCACCATTTGAATATCTGATACCCATATACTTTTCGGCGGCACATACAATTTTTTCATTGCCCTGCGGGTTTTGACAGTCAACTAGCCCAGCAGAGGTAGAGGTGCCATCAGAAGCTGTATCATCGTTTGTCGATTCATCAGAAATGGAGCTTGGGTCAAATTCCGCTTCAGTTTGATCGGTCATATCCAACCATGACAAGTGAGCCTTAAATCGAACAGTTAATTCTTGAGTAGCAAGACAGTCCTCTTCCGGGTTACTCGCGTTACCCCCCTCGATTACGGAAATCGTGTCTATTTGGTTGACGCAATTGTCTACGTGCTTCTGAAACGCGCCAATGGGCTGATTATTTTCATCAATATAACCATTCTGACGCAAATACTCCTCATTCTCAGGAGGATCGATGCTTGCGATATCTTCTCGCATTATTGTCATAAGATTACCATATGGATCGGTAGCTAAATCAATTCCTCCGTTCACATCACCTTCGGTAGTGTAAGTACCATGAGTTATTTCATCAGAGCTTGCAGCAGAAACCTTTGTGCCAAAAAGAGATGTAAATGATGACATCAGCGAAGTCGGACTGCTTAAAATGGATGCTAGCTGTCCTGAAAATGCACCAGTAACTGAGTCTAGGTTACTTGGGGCTTGCCATGCCAGCGAAGTAGCTAACGAATCGGTGTTGTTGAGGTCAAAAACTCGCGCAAACACACTTTGATCTTTTCGCTCACTTTTTACTTCTGCAAGATATTCATCGTATGCTTTAACAAATTGATCGGTTGTTGCTGGCACAAAGCCCGCCTGTAGGTCGCGTTGTTTGCGGGCCACGCCTCCACCAGAAGTATTGATGTCCCAGAACATACCCCCAACTTCTAAACTGCTGAAATTATCGGTCATCGTTTTTTCTGCGTACCACTGAGTAAGCAGCATTATGCCCTCAAAAGAGAGCTCAAAAGCAACGGTTTTAGCAATTGATTTAGCAATTGCTTTTGCGGTCGCGTTCTCAATTGCCTTTTTTATCAATTGGGTGATGCTTTGTTTTGTATTTTCGGTTATAACTTTTGAGCTGCTACCGGTAAAATAACCTACTGCAACCTCGGCTGTAGTAAGCAGTATTTGCGTGATAGGATTTTGCCATCTACCGCAAGCCTCAGCCGACGTGCCAGGTAGCTGTAGTCCATCCCATGTTGCTCCTATTACTCCGGTCGGCTTTCCGTCGGTTGCCACTCTGCTTCTTGTAGCGTCGTTTTTTGATTTACTGAATCGTCCCTTAAGTATGTATGACATACCAGTGGACCCTCCAATAGAATTTCCATTTCTGTCGACTGCTGTAAATTTCTTCATGAAGGAGCTAAACATTTTTGAGTCGCCCTTTTTTAGCTTGAGACCGTCAGATACATTTACGGATTGCAGCATCTGTTTCATGGCAGCGAGCGCACGGAAGGAGCGTGCAGCTACTATGCCAGCACGGATGCGGTTTTTTATTGTGCAAACTCGATCGGTTAATCCAGAAAGTGTAAGACCTTTTACTTTGTCGATAGCTTCACCTCCAACACTACCTCCATCACTTGCAACCTCTTCGAGTTTGTTCGCGAGACTAGGGTTTAAGCCGTCAGGCACACTTTCAGATATTTCTAATGCTTCTCTGTCAACAACTTCTCCGGTTTCTTTGAGTGATTTTTTATTAGCTTCAAAGATATCAGAATTTTCTGCCGCTTCTGCCGATGCATCCTGAGCCGCTCTATCAGATTCAGTTGCATCTTCGGGGAGCTCTTCTTTAAGACCCCTGGTTTCAACTTCGTCAACTTCAGTCTGGTTTGCCATATTTTTATTTAATGCAGCATCAGGATCCTCTGGACTATCCGGTGCCCTAATTGTTGGTGGCACCCTGACAAGCCCATATCTATTTGCGAATGCTTCCATGCGACGAGTTTTCCATCTTGACGTCCTTAATGGGTGTCTAACTTCCATGTAGTCGCTGATATGGTCCGCCATCTGATTTATGTCTGTTATCGTGTCGCCTCCGGGAGTTACGATGCTCGTAATCTTATTTCCATCATAAGAAAACCGGTATCCTTTTGTACTCATTTCATTAATCATCTTGCCACCAATTCTCCCATCACGAGAAAAAGCATCGCTAAATCTAGCGAACTTTGAACGCCGGTACTTTAACTGCTGCCTTGAAGACATGTCACCAAGTTTCCCCAGTAGCAAGTCTTTAGCCTGGTGTATAAGAAAATTCGGAAGAGCGATAATTGCCCCCGTAATAATGCCGGCAATCGAGAGTGCTGCGCTTGCAATTAACATCTTTTTTCGGTTGCTCAGGCCTGCGCGAGCATTTTGTATGTATCGAAAACCTCCACCCGTTTCTTTCTCTGTATTTTTGGTGTCATCGTCTTGCAGCTTAGCCTCATCGTTCGTAACTGCTGAATCTTGGCCGTCGGAAGACTGCGCGGAAGTCTCGCTTGTACCTATCGCGTTTACACTGTCTAATGATTGCGTATCACCATCTTCTTCTTTAGCGAATTCAGGTTTGATATCTTCATCGGCGAAAGTGTTTACATGCGATGGGTCGTCTATCGTTTCTTGTGCATCGTTTAATTCTGGACTATTTTTTTCGTCGGGCATTTCTTGCTGAACCATCTCAGCAAGACTTTTCGTTGGCTTCACTAAGCTAATTTTTTGCGTAGGAACGCGCGCGCCTCCAGGGGCGTCATTTTGAGCTCGAAACTTTCCTATGCGTTTCCGTGCGCCTGCCATGAAACCAATTACTCCTTAAACCTACTGCAATTGTACGGTATTATTATACCCCGTTTGGTCTAGATTTACCTGATCTTGTATGGTTGCTTGTTTTGGATCGGTTGTGATTAATCCTGTCTCCGTAGGGCTCGCTGTAATCTGTATATGCACATGGTTTTGTCCCGCAAAAAAGAGACCTTGTCCTACAGGAAATTGACTAAGGCGCTTTTTTTCCTCACTCGTAAGTTTAAAAACGTTTGCAAGAACGTCAACTGCCGACGCAGACTGTTTTAAGAGTATCTGCATACTAGCATTAGCGACGATAGCTCGACCCATGCGCGAGCCCATAAAATCCTCCACATCTTGTGTGATGGTGGTGATGCCGAGGTTATATTTACGAGCACGTTTAGCAAGACTAAAGAGGAAGTTTGCACTATCTTCATACTTCATGAGTTGCCATGCTTCATCTACAATAAGAATTCGACGTTTTTGATCAGTTTTTGTCTTATTCCAGATATAGTTTAAGACGATATACATGGCAACGGGGCGTAATTCGTCTTCGAGATCACGCACGTTAAAGACGACCAACGCATTGTCGATATCGATATTACTTGGTTGGCTGAATATACCTGCAAATGTACCGCTCGTATATTTTCGAAGACGCTGCGCGAGTTGTGGGCCCGTGCCACCCATGTGCAACAACGTATCATACAAATTGGCTATTGTGGGTGCAGGTGAATTATGAGTTAATGGATCATTTGTAATGCCTGCTCGGGCATACGTTTCAATTAGTGCCGCATCAAGATCTGCCTCTTCGACAGGAGTGAGGGTTGGCATGACTGGTCCGCCGTTTACGTTCATCATTTGAGCTTGTGCACCACCCATCATGAGCCTCAATAGTCCATGTAGTGTTATCAGATTGCTACGAAGTGCATTATCAGCTTCCTCAGTATCAGAAACTTTTGGTAAGTCGAATGGATTGATGCGGGTGTTACTGTTCAGGGAGAGTCGAACATATGCGCCACCAACCGCTTCACACATCCGTTGATATTCATTTTCAGGGTCGATAATAAATACTTCAGTACCAAACATCATACTACGGAGTGCTTCAAGCTTAACAGTAAAGCTTTTACCTGCGCCAGACTTTGCGAAAACCACGCTATTTCCGTTCTCTAAGCTAAAGCGGTCAAAAATAACGAGTCCGGAGTTATGCATGTTTATGCCATACAAAATCCCATTCTCTTGCGTTAAGTCGGCACTTGTAAACGGAAAGCTTGTACTGATTGCGCCCGTGTTCATATTGCGCCGAATTTGGAGCTGGTCAGTAAACTGAGGAAGCGTAGAGTTTAGCCCTTGTTCTTGCTGGGCACTGGCGGGCTTACTATAAATAAGCTGTTGAGCAAGCACACTCTCAACCTTATGCGAAACAAACTCAAGTTCTTCCTCGTTAATCCCGTAAATCGTGAAGTAAAAGCCAAAACGAAAGAAGCGTTCTTCACCAACCTGAAGCTTGTCCCGAAGTTCTTCCGCGTCCTGTATGCTCGCTTGCTTACCTGGATCGCGAACCTTACCCTTTTCTGAATCAATCTGCAGTCCTGCCTCAAGCTGAGCGACTTTCTTACGGAGATTATCAAGCACTACCTGACTCTCGACCGGATAAATGAAGATTGACAAATCAATCACTTCATCGAGGTTCACCATACTACTAATCCAACCCGTATAAATTTGTCGAGGATAGCCATATACATAGTACGTTCGAGCCACTCGCGTACCAATCTTGAACATACTACTTTGAAATTCAAGACTTGCAGGTGCAATAAAGTCGCGAAGAGCGGTTATTCCTCTCTGAAACGCAGTCTGCACCTCCATCTGCTCGCGCATCGCTTGCATTTGTGCCATAGCAACAGGGTCTATGCGTTGTTTAGCCATTAGTGCTCACCTCTCTTCATCAGAATAAATCCTTGTCTAGGTTCGGCTGTGGAGCTTCGCCCTGCCCTTTGGTAATCACCGGTGCGTCCATTTGTAGTTTTGCAAAGTTTTTAAGTTTTTGACGGGTAGCAGTGTCTGGATTGTAGGCGTCATAGTAGAGCTCAATGAGTTCTTCAGTATCTAGAGGCAGTGATTGCACCTGACACTGCTGAAGACCGTTCATAACTGCTTGAATACGGTTTTTAAGCTCGGTCTTAGCTTTTTCGAGGTCGGGTTCATTAATAATAACTCGCTCTTCTTTCTTGCCAAAAATCGTATTAAAGAATCCCTTGCTTGCCTGAATAGCTTTTTGGGCATCTATTAATGGCTCAAATGGTATAACAAGGTAAAATTTCTTATCCATGATATTGGTTTGTTGCGAAAGTACGTCCATAAATCCTATATAGTCTTCCATGAGGAGTGCAAGTAACATATTGTCGTGTTCTGACCGTATCTTATCGAGCTTTTCTATGTACGGGCGTAAGTCAACTTTTTGGCTTCGAACAAACACTTGAACCGGAAAATAAAGTGAGTTTAAAAAGCCTTGATAACTAAACTCTACAGCTTCTCGCTCTTGTGGGCTCATGAGGTCAAAGTTGATACTTTGACACATAACAACGGCTCGGAAACTTCCATCGTTCATAATAACAATGCCGTCTCGAATCTCTGCAATTTCCAATGCATTTTGAGTACTCGTCGGGTTAGATTTGGGCATTGGCATGGGTGAACCACCAGGACGCATTCCTGGGGACATTTGTACGCCTGGTTGCGGAGGTGCTTGCTGGGGAATTCCTGGCAAGCCCTGCACTTGCGGAGGCATCGGTTGACCTTGCATACTCATAGGAGCGCCTGGCATTTGAGGGGGCCCCACAGGCGCATTTTGTACTGGCTGTTGATTAGGATTCATGCTGGTATACGTTCCACCTTATCGTTACCTGAGCGAAATGACGACTTCATCGCCTTCATCAAGCTTATCTTTTTGGGCTTGACGGGCAATCGTCTCCACATTCAAATCATCGTTACTTGCTAAATTCAGTATAACAGGGTCACTCGGTGGTTGGTAGACTGGCGTTTGAGGAATCTCTTCGGTCGTAGATGATTCAAGTTGGTCTTGAGCTTTTTTTCGTGCCAGAGCTTCGGCCTCCGCTTCAGCTTTCGCTGTATCAAGCGCTTTTTGTCGCTCCTCTTCTTCAATCTCTGCAAGAGGCTTGAGCACTTTTTCGTGGCTTCGACTTCTCTGCTCTCGTTCTTGACGTTTCTTTTCTTTCACATGTTCTAGTAGCTTGTCTTCGTCTTCCTTGGCTACGGGAAGGGTCGCACTAGTAACTGGTATCGCAGGAACGCTAGTAGCACCAGGCTGAACCGTCGCTGTATTTTGGAATGAAGCGAGCGCTGGGTCTTGCGCTGGTTGCTGTTTTAAAAACCAGGCATCTTTCGAAGGGGCATAACCAGGATGACTCATCGACGGTGCGTCACTGGTTACCTTAGGGAGAGCGGGACCGGATTCATCTTTTAAGTTATGTCGCTGACGAGCTTCTTGAATCTTCGAAAGGGTTGCTTCTTTCGACTGAGAATTGACGTTCGGATCTTCAGCAATTGGTCGTCCCATCACCGGTGGGAGCGTAGTCATTTGGCCTGGTTGACCTTGAACATTATGCCGTAAGCGCGCTTCTTGAATCTTGGCTAATGTTTCTTGATGATGTTTTTCAGTTGACTGGTCGATAAGGCTATTGAACTGCTGAGCAAGCGGACTTTTTTGTTCATCCATTAAATCGTCATCGTCTGCTTGTGATTGTGCGCCCGCTCCCTGCGTGCCCGTTACTGCAACGAGGCGGTCAGATTGCGGTATTTGCGCGGGCATGGGTACGCTTGGACCTCCGGCAGTTGCAACGGCATTTTTTACCGCCCAGCCACGGCTATCAATCACGCTGGCTAACGCACTGAGTCGGCTTCTGACCTGATCCTGTGTTAGTCCGTCGGTGTAGAGATGTACCTCTCGTTTAGGTACAGTAATAGTCACAAGATTCCGTATACCGCTCTGATTCCAAATACGTCTTCGGGGCACTAGCATAAACCGGATGCGCGACGCAAGCCAAATCTCGGTAGGCTGGTCTTTACTCCATGGAAAAGCGAGCGCTCCGAATCCAAGTGCAAAGGGCAATAATGCAATAGCGAGCGGCCAGATACCATTGGTTACGGCCATAAACGTGCCATACCCTAATGCAAGCGTTACCCCTCCAAAGATAAACTGTTTAAACGAAAACGGTCCAAAAAATTTATCATCCGCTTCGACATCTTGCGGTACTTTGTGCACAGACATATGCTATAAGTATAAAGCAGTTTAGATAAAAACTTCTAAAAAAATGAAAATTATTGCCAGCCAAGAAGTTTAGATTTATCTACAAGTATCCTTTCACCTGAAGGACCTAATAGTGTGTATAACTCCGTTCTTGCCCATCCATTCATTGGATCTGGTTCGATTGCTACCTTTTCTATATGCCACCCGGTTTCCGAGATACCATCGATGTTAACTTTGAATTGTTTGTCGACTAAGCCTAGCTTAGTGGCATTATTTCTGTAAGCGTCCTGTATCTGATGGTTCCTTGCGGCATCTAGATCACCATAGTGTTCTTCAATCAATGCTTTTTTAACGTGTTGGGCATGTCTTGCCTTTATAGCAAGCTCTAAGAAGCCTGCTCTTTCTCTTTTTCCCATAGGAGTTTCTCGAATGTATGCCTCCAAAGAGCGGTCATCCAGTAAAACACCTCCATAAAGCTTAGTGAATGTATCGACTTCAGCCTGCATCTTGGCTAGCTCATCGTTCACCCTTGCTAGGCGCTTTTCAAGCCTCTTTTCTTTAGGTGAAGCAGCCTGGGTTTCGGAAAAACTTATCCTTCGAGCGACTATTTGACCAGCTTTCGTTTCCTGGTCTCTTGTGACACTACTTTCGCTTCTTTTTATCCCTGTTCTGCCGGTTAGTCTCTCGACGCCACGAGAGCCACTATTGGCAACGACTTCTCTCCTTTGCCCCACAAACTCATAAACTGGTTCGCCAGTAATTGGGTTAATTTCTACTTCTAATTTACCGTTAACTGGGTTAAGAGTTTTTCGTTTCCTGTATTCATCAACTAGTACTATTTTAGTTGGGATTGAAGCTATATCTGGCGTTATCCTGTTGTACATAGTCCGTCGGATACTATCTAGTCTGGAGTCTGAAGTTCTGCTTATTTCCTTGCCGTCATTCGAGCCAAAAGCCTTACCAATATGATTAATCTGATAACGGCGGGATCTCTTCAATAATGGCACTTTTGGTCCGTGGTAATGACTATGACCATGACCGTGTCCATGCCCACCATGCCCACTAGATTTTCTACGTACCATAGCGAGTGCTCCTACTAAAGCACCAGCTGCTAGTAACGACAGACTACCAATTTCCGTTACAGATCTATCAAAGCTACTAGATTCAACTCTATTTACAATGGCTGAAGATTCTGGATTTGTTGCTAAAACGTCGTTGTAATGATGAATGGCTTCTTGGTGAGCGGGGCTGTCAACGACACTTACATGCTGTGACGCAGCTCCAGGAATTTTAATGCTAAACTCGTGCCCATCAGGTCCTTTTAAAACTAGCACCTCTTTATTTAACGAATTTGTCGCTGAAGGGGCTAGAGGTTCATTTTCCATGTAACTAGTATAGCAAAAATTACAAAAAAAGTCAATAAGCTTTAATGGTATGCTTAGCTACGCTTATTACGTATTATCCATTCGTCAATAGTAATCATCTCTAGCCCTAATTTTGCATAATCAACCTCAAAATAGCCGTCCGAGTTTACATGTAATGCGTCTTTGTGCGTGAAGAGAAGGTCTTGTGCCATTACGCCTACGTATGTCGTATCATCCCAATTATATTTGAAGCTATATAGGGGAATGTTATTAATGGAAACGCCAACATAGTTAACTTCTCGCTTAAGTCTAATGTCTGAAGGGCTGGGGGGGAGCCCAGTGGGTGGAGTGGGCGGAGCCCCCCCCGCTGCTGCAACTGCAGCAGCGGTTGCAGCAGCCGCCGCCGCATTTTGAAATCCGGCAACTGCCTGATTCGCATAATCCCGACGCATACCTCTATGTGCATCACTACCGAAAGCTTGATTATCGATAAGATCACGAACCGAGAACTGAGCTTGCCCAGGAGGCATACCCGGTATGTTTAATCCACTTAGGTCAACTTGCATAGATTGCAGTAATCGCTCCATTTCTCTTGCATTTTGTGGGGCTGCTTGACCTGCTGCATCGAGAAGACCGCCAGTAGATGCAATTGCCCTCGCAAGATCATCAAATTCTACCCCGGAGTTAGGGTCATGCATCTTCCTAGCAATATCCTGTATGCGACTTCCCCAGCCCCCAGCATACGCAGCAGCGCTTGAAGGCTTCCCGTATAAAGCTTCTCCTGGTGTTGATGAGTCAATAGCATCTTGTACAACTATATTTCTTGCGTCAGCCTCCACAAGTTGCTGTTGTGCTGCAGTTAAGTTTTGGCTTGTGTATAGTCGCCCCAATTGACCTGCCATTGTTGCATAACCTGCCTTTCCTGCGATTACTTGCCCTGCTTGCACAGAGGCTCCACGCATCTTTGCAAGTGCTACGCCTGCCCCAGATCTATCAGCACCAAATACTTTGTTGATATCTTTTAACATTTCAACAAGGTCAACGCCGTCTTCGCGTTCTACTTTTTTATAAACTCCGGTGCCACTTCCGTCTTCGTTCAAAATTTCTTCTTCCATCACATTTCCGTTTGCATCGTATGCATATTGATACGCCGTTCCGGTTGCAGGCAAGGACATGACCCTGGCTTTTTGAAATGTTTCAATACCTGTTTCCTGTTGAGCTTGTCTAATCAAAGCAATCGCCTGGTCTTGTGCATTCCTGTCGTTTCTAAATCTAGCCCCTCCATGTCGAATAAGTGCTGCCCTAATTTGTTCCTCATCTTGAAACTCAGCAGCCTTTAACATATCGTCGTCACCCTTAAATGCGGCAAAAGCATGATTCTTTTCCATAAATTCCTGTGCTTCTAAGTTCGAATGATTTGACACCCTGGCGTTTAGATTTCTTCTCCAGTTTTTAGGATTAGGCCCCATCTTATTCAATTGCATACTCTTTTCGGCTGCTGTGTTAACTGCTTCTAATAATGAACCATGTCGAGCGTTTTTGAAGCGATTCCCAGATGCTATAGCATGCCGCAAGTCTTTACGCTTGTCTGCACGGTATTTTCTTTGTCTATCGAACATACCCTTGCCCCGGTCATTGACCATACCGGCGAGGTTTGCAAATGCACCACCGGCCATTTGGAATGCTTTTGGGATAAAGAAGTATGGTCCTATAAACGCGGTAAGCTTCACTATAGTTAACACGACAGCATTTTCTTCTGTTGGGGTCATCTTCACCACATAGGCGAATGCCCGTCCAACGGTCAGAAGGCCCATGATGATTGGGAATATGTATAGCATTTTTGAAAAGGTGCCCCACCAAAGCTTCCACATTTTGTCATTTCCTGGAAATATCCATGCAATAATTGCAAGAGGGCTGATGATGATAAGGAAAATGATCATGAGTTCTCGAACCGAGAGCAAAATAAATATAATGAGAAGTGCCAAGGCTGCTACGAAGAGGTAGCTAAACAAGATGCCAATAGAAACAACAAATAGTGAAGCAATAGCAACTCCTGCGAGAATACCACCCCAGACGACATTACCCGCTCCACTTGGAGCAGTGAATATATTTTGCAGTGTCAGCTTATCGAAACCGCCAAACGGAATGGCAATAATGCCCGAAACGCCTCTCCCTACTCCGTTCACAATTTCTATCATAATGCGACATGCATCGTAGGACACCGCCATGAATATGATAGCAACAAATAAACGAGGTAAAGCTCGCTTAACGGTGTATGGATCCAGGAAATTGAATTGCAAAGCCGTACCGATGACCATAAGTAGCAAGATAGGAATTAAGACAATATAGCCAATATTGCGCATATTTGCCCATGCGTCTTTTATCTCTTTTGCCGAGTAGTAGTCTTTGTTAATAACTAAGGCGTTTATAATTCGGTCGTCAAGCCAACCAATCGCATCGTTTGCATAAGTCAGTGCTGGACACAGAATGAAGCTAAAGACGCCGCCCTCTGACTCGCAATTAGGGTCAGTACTTGTCGTTCCCAAATCAGATATATCGACTGGGGTTGTCGGTGTTCCAGCTATTAGTAGAGTGCGATTGTTGGGCGGGAAACCAGTATTAAATGATCCTCGACCACCACCATCATCAATTTTAGTTCGGTATTTGCACCCTTCGTCTGTCTTCGCTTCACCTGGAGGGTCACCATCAAAATTGACTCTACCGTCATCGCGTAGTTCCCACCATATTAATGTATTATCGGCAATATTTACGAGCGCTTTATCTATGCAAGATTCGTATTCTGCATCCACATCTCTTATAAAGAAGTTTGATGTGGAATCGGATCTTGTGAATCGGCCCGGTGATTCACCGTCTACGGTTGCTATGGTATTCTCGTCAACCCACGCAAAATACGCAATGCTCATATTCGGATTGCCCGGTTGCACATTGAAATTACCTGCATCGGCGCATGCCGCCCCGGATTCAGGTCTGAAATCGAGATCGAGCACCCCATCAGACAGTATTGAAAGTACGAAATCGGAATCATCTCTGTCCTCATTCTTGTCAAAATCTATTGTTGCTCGGCAAGGCCAAACCGTACTTTCGTAAGTTACGTGCCCTTCACCTGCCGCACTGTTTATTCTTTGGTCTATAAGGGGAGGCATGCCATTGCTTTTGTCATTGATTGGCGTGAAATCAACAACTTGGCCAGTCTTGAAGGTAAGCCGTAGTAAGGCGGCATGCACCCACTCAATTGACGAAAAAGCCGATGCGGAAAGATCAATGTTGCCAGACCCATCAACGGCCACTCCATAAGAACCAGCAACGGCGTCTCCGGCTGCTGCTTGAGCTTTTTTACTTGAAAGTACGATGTCAACACCGCCAATAATGGATGCGACGAAAAATGACAGAAGAAGTAGCGTTTTTATTCTGCGAAGACTCATTACTGGTTCACTATACCAGATTGTCGGACAAATAGCACATGCGGTATCGTCAGTTACTACGATGTATCGACCCTTTTTAAAATTAAATGTCGATGCTATAGTATGCTTAATGTCTTTCAGGAAAAAACATATAGACGAGCATCGAGTATTAAGTATTTTTGTTGCACTTTCCATTGCCGCAGCGACACTACTGGTAACCGTGCCAGTTGCATCCGCTGTTGAGCCTGGTTGCTACACAGAAGGCGCTGCTGCCAATGAGACACCGACTAAAGCCACGTGCCCTTCTCCTGATGACGAAGCTCGTGTTGCTCGAGGAGCCTGTTTGATGAAAAGGAGCGATAGCTCCACCTTTGTGTCAGTGGACTGTGACTCGCTCTTAAATAGTGCATCGACCGACATTGATAATCCTGACGTCACCTCAACGGATAGTTCTGTCGACCAAAATGCATTTACTGGTGGGAAGGCATCGCTCGATAGCGGCGCGACCGACTCATGTGCTCCTGGTGGAGGCCAGTCGCTAAACTCAGATAACTGCGCAATTATTCGATACCTTGTCATGACTATTAACTTTTTATCTGCCGTCGCTCTCATGTCTATCATCGGATCTATTATGTTCGCAGGCTATCAGTACATGACCGCTCAGGATAACTCTGGTGCAATTCAAGCGGCAAAGAAACGTATAACGTGGGCACTGGTTGCGCTTGGTTTGTTTATTTTCATGTATTCGTTACTAGACTATGCACTACCAGGAGGGCTTCTTACATAATGAAACAGGTAATTACTAAAATTTTTATAGTGCTGGTTTTTTCCTGTCTGTGGATTGCATCTTCGCACACATTGACCAGTACTGCATACGCCGGAGCATGCCAATTTGACAAAAAGGTGCTTGGGGTGCCCGTCTGGTATAAATATTTGCAAGCAGATGATTCTTCCACGGGAGAGGGTGCGGTTGCAGACTGTAGGTTGAAGCTTGAGGGACCCGCCGATGCCTTGCCAATTGGTATTGCACTTTTCGAAGGTATGTTGACCATTGGTGGTTATGTCGCGGTCGTCATGGTGTTTATTGGCGGTTTTAAATATGTGGTATCTCAAGGTGAAGCTGACCGTGCGGCGAGCGGACGTCAAACTGCCATTAATGCCGTAATTGGACTTGTCATCGTTATGATTGCAGCCCGTGTTGTATCATTTATCGGAAATAATTTAGGATAAATATATGCAAATGTTATTCGTAAGAATTTTGTCTCAAATCGATCCGAATATTGATTCCGAAATAAATATCCCGAGAGGTGAGTTATCGAACACCTCCCTTGCTGCCATTATGGAGATTGCTTTTGGCGCACTGGGCACGGCTGCATTCATTATCATGGTTTACGCTGGCATGAAGTTTGTGCTAGCCCGAGGTAACAGTGATGGCGTGGCAAAAGCTCGCAATACGATTATCTATGCAGCGGTTGGTCTCATTATATCCATTATGTCTTTCGCAATTGTCAGATTTGTCGTCAAAGGGGTGCTATGAAGCAATTCATGATTCTTGCCACTGCCCTGCTTAGCCTGTTGCTGCCACTCGGTGGGGTTGCAGCTGCGCAGTTTGATACGGTTATCCCGAATGTGTGCAACGGCAAAACGAGCGATTCCGCGACATGTACAGAGATAGACCAAGGCGCAAGCGGGACAAACCCCGTAACATCTACTGGGCAGAATGTTGCAAATTTACTCTCCGCCGCTGTTGGTGTTGCTGCGGTCATCGTTATTATAGTTGCCGGTGTTAATATGACGATGTCTCAGGGGGATTCAGGTAAAGTTAAAGCATCGCGCGACGCAATTATCTACGCTGCTGTTGGGCTTGTGGTTGTTGCATTGTCGCGAACAATCGTCTACTTCGTCGTTAACCGTACAAGATAAATAAAAAAGGAGTAAAGATGAGATTACGAAAAATTATGCAAATCCCGGTACTTATGCTGGCATTTTCTTTCTTGGGCTTCGCGGTGTTTGCACCGGTAGCTCGAGCGGCAACTGCCCAAGATCAGATTTTGTCAGGAATAGACGAGGCTTGTGCTGACAGTTCTTGTTCAACCGATGACAATACGATTGACAATACGGTTGTGGCCGTCATAAATATCGTGTCTGGCGTTGTTGGAGTTATTTCAGTTATTATGGTGATAATAGGAGGCTTGAAGTATACAAGCTCACAGGGAGATTCATCAGGGATTTCCAGCGCAAAAAATACGATTATATACGCAGTCGTTGGACTGGTGATTGTGGTACTTGCGCAGGTAATTGTTCGGTTTGTCGTTGGGCGCGTGACAACTTTACCGTCTTCTGATGGAAATAATCCACAAAATTCACAAGTTATTCAAAGAAGTTGATTCAAAAGCATAAGCCCTTGTCTGTAGAGAAGGTGTATGTTATAAAAGAAGTAACAAGTAAAAAGGAAGAATGAAAACTATGTCAAGAATTAAAAGAATTGTTTTGACGCTCGTAGCTACACTCGGGCTCATTGCGCCGATTGCGGTTACTGCGAGCGCGGCAGATGCAGATGTAAATGGTGGCCTTGCCTGTGGTGCAAACCTAAATTTTGCAGGGGGCACTAGCTGTACTGAAGATGGAAACGATGCTGGCACAAAGGTCGATAATCTTGTCAAGAATGTTATTAACATCATTTCACTTGTTGTTGGTATCGCTGCCGTGGTCATGATTATTATTGGCGGACTTCGATATGTCACATCGAATGGTGATTCTGGTCAGGTCGGAAATGCAAAAAATACGATTCTCTACGCCGTAGTTGGACTCGTAGTGGTTGCGCTTGCACAAGTGATTGTACGCTTTGTAGTGGCAAAAGCAACGACAACAGAATAAGAAAACGAAGATTTATTATTAAAAAGCGCTTCTGTAATGTAGCGCTTTTTTCTATGTCTAGATTATGGTAATCTGTAGCTATAAAATGGAGTAAAATTAAATGAAAATGAAACGAATAGTCGCCTCGGTATTAAGCGTCACATTATTTACCTTGCCCTTCGCCTTACCAGTGATGACATCTGCGCAGGAAATCGAGAAAAACCTTCAATGTGGAGCGAACTTGAAGTTTGATACAACCGGAGATGCTACCTGTGAAACGGATGATTCTGGCTTTACTGCGGCACAACGAGTAGATCAGATTGTCAGTCAAATCATCAATATCATGTCACTTGTAGTGGGCGTTGTTGCAGTTATCATGATCATCATTGGTGGTTTTAAATATGTTACTTCTGGTGGTGATTCTGGCAATGTAACTGGCGCTAAAAACACCATACTTTACGCCGTCGTTGGACTTGTGGTGGTTGCACTGGCGCAAGTAATTGTGCGTTTTGTTGTAGATCGGGCTACTTTACAATCAACAACAGGTGGCGCGACCGATTAAATCTCGTAGTGTGAGATAGAAAAACCGCCTCTGAATGAGGCGGTTTTGAATTAGCTCTAGTATTTCTAAAGAATTTGTATCTTCTTTACCGTATCTTGCTTAAGTTTTGTGAAGCTGATGGTAAGCACACCGTCTTTTAAGACTGCTTCAATCTCATCTTCCTTTACGGGCACAGGTAGTGCGATGCTACGGCTAAATTCGCCCCAGTAACACTCTTGCACAAAGTAGTTTTCTACACCGAGCTCTTCGCCAGCGGACAAAGTTCCACGAATACTTAAGGTATTGTCTGCAATGCTCACGTCTAGGTCATTCTTATTCACACCTGCAGTCCGTGCTTTAACAACCAATCGTTCCTTGGTTTCATACACGTCAACAGCGAGCTGTCCAGGTACGGCTTCGTCCTCTTCCCAGTCGTCTTGTGGCTGATCTTGAGATGGTTCATCCATACTTAAATCATTATCAGCAGGCATGACCGCCATATTTGTAGTCGTATCATCTTCACCCAAAAACGCAGCGGTTAACTCGTCTTCTAGCAGTAGGTCTTCGTCGCGAGATTTTCTCGCCATAGTTCTTCCCTCCTTTAGTAGTAGTGCTTGCACCGATGTTTATTCTGATTTTGGAATAGAATCGACACAAGGATGTTTATCTTATGTATAAGTATAACGAAGCGAATGGCATAACCGCAAACAGAGCGCTATATTTACAACACAAAAATGACAACGGTGGGAATTATACTATTACTATGCAGCTTATCGATAGCTTCATGGCAGTCCTTGCCCCGCATGTGTGTATAGCGTGCGGTTTGGAAGGCTCAGTGCTTTGCTCGGAGTGTATTAAGAGGTATTTTGAACCAAGCGAACCTCGCTGTATTGGGTGCATGAAATTGTCAGAAAATTTTAAGATCTGTTCAGGTTGTCGACGAATTATACCTCTAGAGCGTGTCGTATTCTGTTCAATATACGAGGGTGTGTCATCCCAACTTATAAAAGACTTAAAATTTGAACTGAAACGACAAGGGGCAGATGCAGTTGCATCAATCATGGCCGATACGATTAAAGGCACTGAAAATCTGTTTGATGTGATATCACCAATACCCACCTCCCCTGCTCGCGTTCGAGCGCGCGGATTTGATCACTCTGAACTAATTGCGAAATCGTTAGCCAAGAAGCTTGCCATATCTTACAAAAATTTTTTTTGGCGTATATCTGATGCGCATCAAGTTGGTGCGAACCGGTCCGAAAGGTTTCGGCAAATGAAAAATGTGTTTCATCTACATCAACATGTAGTGCAACATGCACCAAAATCTGCACTACTCATAGATGATGTCTACACTACGGGCGCGACTCTCGCTTCGGCCACAAATCTTCTAAAAAAATCAGGCGTAAAGCATGTTTCGGCTATTGTTTTCGCTCGAAAAGTATAAGGCCGGAAAAGATGTTGCAAC
>DAOLHH010000007.1:0-29334 GCA_035329185.1 Candidatus Saccharimonadota bacterium
TTGCTCCCATCTATTGTGCTCTTTTTTAAATGCCTCTTCTGCTTCATAAATGACTCTCTCTCCAAAACGATTTGTTTGATCGGTGTTGAAATTGACTGCAAATTCTTGGAGCATGTTATGCGCACCATCTGGGTCAATGGTGAGCGGTATAACTAACTCATAGCCACCTGCGCTATCTGTTTGCAAAGCATAATCTTCAGTGCCATTAGATACACTAATTATCCTCGATCCTTCAGGAATCTTAACTTGATGGTCAAAGTACGTATCAACGCTATACAAACTAACGGGGAGACCGTTTTGCCGTACTGTATCCGCTAAGGGCATAACTGCATTAGATTGTATACCGATTTCCGCATTGAACATGCCATGATTTGCTGACGCATTAGATACCGTATGGTTTACGGTAAAGTGTACCGTGTCTCGCAGCCGCGCCCCTGGCATATAAAAACCGTCACTACCATCGCGCTCTACATGATCCCCCATTGACTCTATGATTCCGTGTAAGCTTAGCCCTCCTTTGTCTTTGTGTACCAAAACAAGATGTTCAGCTTCTGCAAATTCAATCAGTCTTTGCTCGCGATTTTCTACAGTTTCAAGATTAACTACTGATTCTCTAAAAAGATTATCAATCCGCTCGCTCGTATCTGCTTCAAGCGACGCTCGTAGAGCACTTACTTGTTCCATAGTTGCACCACTTTTTTGCGCCTCCCACACTGCATCACTATTACTATCGATGACCGTACTTACGGCTTCACCGTGCAAATGACTGTACCTACACTTCACTTCTTCCTGTACTACTTCATCAGTGGCTACTTGAAGATTTTTTTCAGCCTGTTTCAGTGCTTCACTATCACCAATCAGTAATCCTAGATATTCTTCTAATGCTTTTTGTGGCTTTAGTGAATTTTTCTTAGCGAGTACTGCGATGTTTAGCAACGCCTTCTCTAGAATGCGTATCTCGGCCTCACCTGTTGGTTTTTCGCTTTTGAGAAGAAGCAACTCTTTAGCATGTGCGCTGAGCTGATCTTCAGGAACAACCCCCGACTCGCTCAAACCCCTTAATAAAGTCGCAAAGCCAAGAGGGGTAGTATCAGTAATGAGTACGACATCTCCGTGTTCTTGATTCTCCATAGTCATCATCAAATTTGCCTCGATGGATGCTGCTGGGTCTATATCAGCTCCATTACCATTATTTGCGGCAACCCAACTACCTAATGTATCTGCATCGATAAATTCGGTAGCCTTGCCATCGTAACCTGGCGTTAATGCAACAAAGCGCGAGACTCCTTTAGGAGTATTCTCGGGGGTAATATCTATGAGTTCGTTCTTACCACGGAACGAAAGTCGAATTCCCTGGACTCCAGGAATATCAACAATGGAACGATCCCATTTACCATCTTTAAATGAATCAGCAAGTGTACTGTCTCTTTCTTGAGTGGCGTCTGAATTTATTGCAAAATTAATCGATGCTTCGCCTAGATTTGCTACTGTTTGTTGCTGACCAACAAGAGGCTCGCCAAGAACTTGAACTTCTCTGTCGGGGTTTACTGGATGTCCTGTTTCTATCATCATGCAAATTTGTATTTTTGACTTTTTGATTAAAGCTGATTAACTTAGGATTTTATAATATCATACTTATGCTTTTTTGTCCATTATATTTTATCTGTTCTGGCTTCGTTTTCGATAACCCGCTATACTAATGTTCATGCAAGATCCCACCGAACGAATAGTCCACGGCGTACGAATTGCCATGATACGTGTCGCGCGCGGGCTGAATCGCGTTTCACACGGCAATATAAAACCGTCTCACATCACCCTCTTATCGCTCCTTGGACATGTCCCTGCAGCTTGGGCACTTTGGACTGTCAGACCTTACCTTGCCGCTTTGCTCATTGCCGTATTTGGGTTGATGGACGCGCTCGACGGAGCACTTGCCCGCGAACAAGGGAGCGCATCAAAATTAGGTATGTTCTTTGACGCGGTAACCGACCGCCTAAAAGAGATTATGGTGTATGCCGGACTCGGCGTGTTCGTGTACCACCACCCTTCATACTTCGATAAAGTCGGGCTCTGGGTCATCCCCGCGCTTGCAGGTACCTCTATTTTGGTGAGCTTCGTGAAAGCGAAAGGCGAAATGGCAATCGCAGAAACCACAAAAGATAGGCAAGCGCTCAATAGACAATTTTCACAAGGTATCGCACGTTATGAGATTCGTATGACCCTCCTCATACTAGGGTTGCTATCTGGTTATCTGGCGCCAATATTAAATCTACTGATTGCGCTTAATCTGCTCACTGCTGCCGAGCGGTTCATTGAAGTCGCTCAACGACTTTCAACTGAAGATAAAAAACAAGCTACGCCCAAAATCACCCATAAAAAAGCGAGCTAGTAGTGGCTAACATGTATAAGGTCGATCTGCACACCCACTCAATCGCATCACCAGATGGGGGCACAACAGAGGCGCAATATGCATCTGCACTGGAGACGGGCGTGCTTGATTGTGTCGCCATTACCGACCACGACCGAGTAGACTTCGCATTAAAAATTCATGCAAAACTAGGTAAAAGAATCATCGTAGGTGAAGAGATATCGACATCCGAAGGTGAGCTTATCGGGCTATTTCTGACAAAACGTATTGAGCCTGGCTTGACGGCTACTGAAACAGTCCTGCAAATTAAAAGTCAAGGCGGTATTGTATATGTACCACATCCCTTTGAAACTGTACGGAAAGGACTCACCGAACAAACACTCAACCAAATTCGCAAGCATATCGATATTATCGAGACGGTGAATGGTCGGGCGTTCGCACAAAATAAAAGCCCTGAAGCTTCGACGTGGGCATGTACAAATGACGTAGCCTCGTTTGCATCGAGCGACACCCATCATAGTGGCGGACTGGGCAAAACGTTCACCGAATTATCTGACATCCCCACCAAAGAGCTCATTGTCGCACTCTCCCGCTCAGGGAAAAAACATTATGAAAAGCCTTCACTCGATGATGTGCTCGCACCGAAACGAAACCGTTTGTTAAAGAAAATTAAGAGATCGAATACATGAATGATATTTTGACTATTATATGGCTCTACCTACCGATGGCGCTCGCAAATATGGGCCCTGTTATCGCAAATAACATTCCGCTTTTGAAAAAATATAATCAACCACTCGATTTTAATAAGACTTTCCGTGGCAAGAGAATTTTTGGTGCTCACAAATCCATCCGCGGTATTGTGGCAGGTACGGTCGTTGGGTTTCTGGTGGCAATCATACAATATTTCATCATACGAGAGAGTTCATGGTTTGACCGATTTACACTTGATGTTGACTATACGAGTAGCATTGTGTGGCTTATGGGAGCGTGCCTTGGTTTCGGCGCACTTGCTGGCGATGCAGTTAAAAGTTTCTTCAAACGTCAAATAGGAATAGAACCGGGTAAGAGTTGGGCGCCGTTTGACCAGCTTGACTTTGCTGTTGGGGGTCTCTTCGCGAGTCTTCCCTTCTTCGTAATGCCACTGCGTCTCTATATTATCGGTGTTGTATTAGCGCTCGTACTACACCCCATCATCAATATTCTCGGTTGGTTGCTCCATATGCAAGACAAACCACTATAGCTCGTGTTTATAGATGAACACTGGCTCGCTAAGTGCATTTGATATGTGCATTTCGAGATCAACGAGAGTGGTGCTCCGTTCATCCTCGCCCATTTCGGTAAGCCCGGTTGCAAAAAATGGTTTGAGCACATCAAACCCAGCATGCGCTAAAGTACTGTGTAAAAGCGGGTATAGATGTTGTTCTAGCGTAGCTCCATGAACACCCTCAGTGTTGTAGAGCGTTTGGCTATCACCAACACCGCTCACAACAAGTGCCTGTTTGCCACGCATCAAGCCTTTTTCGTAGCGGTGATTTCCATCCCACACTACTCCCATTGCAAACACTTTATCAAACCAACCCTTCATCATTGCCGATGGAGCACTCCACCATAGCGGAAACTCAAAAATTACCATGTCCGCACTTCGTAGCTTAATGATTTCGGATTTAATATCTTCAGCAAAACCAGTATCAGACCGTGCAGCCCTCCCCTGTTCTAGCAAATAATCTTCATGCGCACCGCCAGAAACAACAAAATCCCATTTCGCAGCAACTGCGTGAAAACCTGACGCATATAAATCAGAAACTACCACCGAATGCCCGTTTTTCTCAAGATTGCTCAGCAATCGATTATGCATCGCCGCTCCGAACGATGTCGGATCTTCATATGCGTATACCATAAAAACGTTCATGCTTATAGTATCGCATATTTCGTTTCATGATGCTTATTCGTGATGATACGGATGGCCTGTGTGTATCGCGTGGGCCCGATACAACTGTTCAGACAATATGACGCGCACCAGCTGATGTGGATACACCAGCATGCCAAGCGACCAAACAACATCTGCTTTTGCCCTAATTTCAGGCGTTATGCCATACGCTCCCCCGATAATAAACACAATTGACTCATGCCCTTCTGCAAAAACAAGTCGTGCCAGTTCTGGTGAGCTTAATTGCTTACCTTTTTCATCTAATAAAATGACGAACTTTTTTGAATTTCCCAGCGTCCTCAGGATTGACTCAGCTTCGTGATGTTTACTCACTGATGGGTTACCTGCAGCATGTTTCAAATAGCGCCAGGTGACCTGTACGTGTTTTGGGAGTCGTTTTAAAAAGTCATGTGCAAGTCCTGCATTTTCACTTTTTGGACGTGCGCCAACTGTGATTATTTCAATAGTCATAGTCGTATTGTAACAGGTAAAAAAGTTGTAATTTTAGCACTCTACATTGCTTATTGCTAATAAATCAGCCATAGTGTACTATGAAACGACCGAAACTCGGTCTAACGCATAAAAAGCCATACAGGCTACCTATGCAGGAGGGAAACAATATGTATTCAGCAGCAGTAAACGCCCACATCCGCGAGCTCATCGAACAGGTCATGGAATATCGTGATCAGGGACAGTGGGATAAGCTCGAACAACTTTTCACCGAAACACCATATATCGATGAAAGTGTCTTTAACAAGGAAGCGCCCGGCAAAAAAGCCGCAGCAGCGGTCTTATATGGCTGGCGTCGCATGATTCGTGATCTTTATTACAGTGCACGACACCGTCTCGGACATATGGATATAGAGAGAACGGGCAAAAAAGAGGTGGCAGCAACCAGCGAAATTGAGGCACGCTACTATACACTAAAAGAAGGTAAGCGCTATGTTCATAAGATGAACGGCGTCTATGAATATAATTTCAGAAAAGTTGCAGGACGCTGGAAAATCGATAGCTTGAAGCTCAAAATCAAGAATCAGTCTTTTGAACCACTAGGCGCTTAAAGCGTCTACATCCTAATGAGGAAGCCCGTTCATCTTGAATAGGGCTTCTTTTAATTCGCGCGGTGTATCAACTTGCGCGTCAGCCTTTGTCGGTTCCAGCCCCACTCTCCCTCCAACTCCCCAAGTAACACCAACTACTCGTATGCCGGCTTTATGGCTTGCAGCAATGTCTCGCGGTTCATCACCAACATACAGTACCTGCTCATGTGCGAGCCCGTGACGCTTCATAATTCTTTTTAAAGCTTTGT
Organism: Candidatus Saccharimonadota bacterium; assembly: GCA_035329185.1. Classification (GTDB taxonomy): domain Bacteria; phylum Patescibacteriota; class Saccharimonadia; order Saccharimonadales; family SZUA-47; genus JAGQMY01. The sequence goes on from DAOLHH010000007.1 coordinate 5,605, forward strand.
CTTTTCCAAACAAGGTTTTCTCGCTCACGATAAAATCAAAATGTGGAAAGCCATGAGCATCAAAAAAGTCGCGCACAAGCTGTGCATCATTTGAAGTTAGCACCCCAATGGTCATTCCTGCTTGTTGTATATCTTTAAGCACCTGTACAATTCCATCATATGGCTTTACCGAGCCCATATGTGCTTTCATCTCCTTGCTTATAAAGAGCACCATTCTGGGTAAAACGGTCCAGCGAATACCGGCTTTTTTCGTGGCTTTTTTATAGCCTAACTTACGATACTCATCAAATTCATTCATATCAATCTGTCGAGCGCCAAATTGAGCTGCATGTTCATTGTAAATATTCGCAACCAGCTCTAGGGTGTTCGCAAGCGTACCATCAAAATCAAAAATTACGGTCGGTTTCATAGACATATGTACATGATACCTGTTTATTACTGCTTTTCGTACGATAGTTTCACCGTTTGTAACTTATTTAACATACGACGAACTCACAGAATTGATACGATGCAGAAATACTAATAAGGAGAACAATACATGGACAATCGTAAAAACGCACTAGATTGGACCTTTTTCATACTTACAGTAGTTGGCGGGCTTAATTGGGGACTCATTGGCCTATTCGATTTCAACCTTGTTGCTGAGCTCTTTAGCTCTGAGAGTTTGCAACGCATTATCTACTCACTCGTTGGACTCGCAACTTGTCTCGGCCATGACAAAACGTCCTGCAGACGTCTAGACAGTAGTTCTATTCTGGTCGGTTAGGCAACTTTTCTTACCATGAGGTGGTTTGGCAGTTGGGTTGGCGTTACGTGACTCCGGTAATCATAGCTATACCCCTGACTCAGAGTATATGCAGACCGGTGAAATGCGATATCGGCGTACCCACTACTTAAGCTCGCTTGAGTACTCAGGCTTGAAAGCTCGTCTAAAAAGGCCGCGAGCGTGTGAGAAAAAAAGGCTCGCTCTCCATCAAACCATGGCCCAACTTTTTTATGTTTTCCATATTTTAAAGAATCAATGGTTTGCTCCCAATCCTCATGCACGTCACTCCTCGTAAGAGGGCCAATAAGTGCAACTCCACCTATTGTCAGAATACGCATATATTCCCGAGCTGTTTCCCGTGCATCCTCAAGCGTTTCAGCCCAGAACGGCATAGACCAGCTTGCGTTCAGTAGTTTGACTGATTCAGATTCAATCTTATGCAACCGAGGAATCCTCGCATGAATAGTCCTATGCCCCGACGCTCGTTGTTCCCATAGAAGGCGAGCACACGCATCGACTGCAAGTGTTTCAGACGAACCGATAAAGGCATTCAGAAAATCAGAAGTCCCCGCCCCCATATCTGCAACAGTCTCTCCTTTGGCGAATTGCACAAGCTGTCGCGGATTAAGCTTGTGCCTGTCACAGATTTCATCGACGCTTCGGTCTATGAGCACCCCGCCATAAGTAGTTTGTGAAGATAGCGCCAAGTTATGGCTTGTCTCTCGATGGTCATATTTAGTCACATCGATAGGTCGCTTTTTGTGGGCATCTACAATGAGACCGACATTTTCAATAAAAATCTGGTTCTGAGGACTGGCAAATCGTTCCGCAAAAACCTCTTCAAGCGCTTTCATGCTGTATACAGTGCTATAGATACAATCTCATTGCAAGGTTAAGCAAAATCAGATTGTACTTGGCGGAGAGAGAAATTTGTTACTGATAGGTATTAAAAAAGTTGGTCAAACGACCAACTTTTTTCATGACATTCCGTGGTTGAGGGAGTTCAGACTAATCTAGTTTTTCAATCGTTACATCTATAATTTCTGGCATAACGTAAGCCCCAAGAAATGCTGCCCTTAGTTCTCTTGCCCTTTGCCTTGCGACACGCTCCCTTTTATTGCGCTTATATTTAGATATGTATGGTTCTTCTTTTCTTAGAACGTTTTGAAAATCAGAGCTTAGTAAAGCAGTACTGACAGCTCTACTGATCGGTTCTACGATAGGCATTACCATATCGGGTAGGTTCGTAGCGTTTATGCTACCATTTATTTCAACTAAAGCAGATTCAGATTCTATACCTTTATCACTGGCGGTTGTTGTAGTTATTGTATACGTAATACTGCCCGCTTTATCCATAGTCACAACTTAATAAGACCTACGTTATTTACTATTTCCTATGCTTGGTACACCCGATACGATTTGAACGTACGACCTTCAGTACCGCAAACTGACGCTCTATCCAGCTGAGCTACGGGTGCTTAAAATGAGCTTTTTGCTCTCAAAACAGAGGTAATTGTAGCATGTTTATTGTATAATTTCCAGTATTAGGAGAGGTGGCCGAGTTGGTTGAAGGCGCACGACTCGAAATCGTGTAAGTATGGCAACATGCTTCGAGGGTTCGAATCCCTCTCTCTCCGCCAATAAATATGCCCGAGCTCATCTCGGGTTTATTTGTTTGATGAGGCGTGACCGAATCCCACACTTGCTTGCAAAGAGTAAAACCTCCTCTTATATGTACCAAATTACCTTCGTGCTTGCATTAATAAAACCTGATACGAGACAATATCGCTGTGGAATTCATCAAAAAACATAAACCACTTCTCAGTGTTATCGGATTCAGTTTTATTCCCATTGTCATCTGGCTTGCAGTATTCGGTCTCGGTAAGGCGCTCAAAACTCCGGGTACAGCCATCGCATCTCTCGGCAAGGCGGTCGCATTGAGTGGCACGACCATTTACTGTCTGAACCCTATATTGTCACTGCGCTCAAAGCGTATCGAACGCTACTTTGGTGGGCTCGATAAAACAACTTCTGCCCATATGTTCATGGGTAAGCTCGCCTTCTGGCTCATCTTGGGCCATCCTATCTTCTTAGGACTTGGTCGTCTCGTGAACGGAAAGAGCTTAGGGACTATCTGGGACTGGTCAAGTCTTGTTATATTCCTCGGAATACTTGCATTTATCGGACTGATTGCGGTGACAGGTGCCACAATCTACGCGCATCTCAAGCATCAAAAATGGGTATTCATTCATCGCCTATTCGGGTGGTTATTGCCTCTATTCTTCTTGCATGGACTGCTAGCGAGGGGGCAAATTGTGCAGATCCCTGCCCTGCTCGTTTTTTTCCTTTTGGTTGGGGGCGTTGGTTTTACCGCGTTCCTGTACCGCTCAGTCCTCTGGCGTCAACTTGTGAAGCGCTATGAGTACGAACTCGTTGAAATTCATCGACTCAATCCTTTAGTGTCTGAAATTGTGCTTAAAGCACGAGGGCGTAGAATGCATTTCGAGGCTGGACAATTTGCCTATGTCTCGTTTGAAACAGAGGGAGCAGACCCAGAACCTCACCCATTTTCATTCTCAAATGCCCACAATGGCCCTTATATCCGTTTCACCATAAAGGCGCTCGGTGACGATACTCGAAAATTCATGTACCTACCGGTTGGAGCCACGGTATTTTTAGAGGGACCCTACGGTGAATTTAGCTATAAAAAGGTTAACAATCGATCCCAAGTATGGATTGCGGGAGGTATTGGCATTACACCGTTTTTGAGTATGGCCCGCTCATTCACTGAACGTGGCGCATTTGATATACGCTTTTTCTATGGCACAAAATCACTGCATGAAGCGATATTTTTACAAGAGTTTATTGATATAACTCGCGCTATCCCGTACAACTTTCGTACCACGGTTGTGACTCAAAACTTTAGTGGCCTCATTACCATCAACATGCTCAAAAAATCACTCTATGACCTACAAAATTTTGATTATCTCATATGCGGTCCGCCAGGAATGATGGAAACGCTCACTGCACAGTTGCTCGCTGAAGGCATCTCTCCAGAGAAAATACATACCGAAGCTTTCAAGATACGATAAATAAACGTATACTGTCGCTATATGAGCAATATCTTCATAGCATTATTAGCAGGACTCGGCAGTGGTACCTGGGTTGGTAACAAATTTATGCGTCGAACTGGTGGCAACACCCAAAAAGCCCTTGGTGGCGGTTTTGTCGTTGGACTGCTCGCATTTTTATTAATGCTCGTTATTCTTTCATTTATTCCTGAGTAGCCGTTTCATACTCATTTTGTTTCGCAAAACACGCCACTACTGGTATGATAATACTAATGGATCGGGTGGAGTTGGCTTTGGGAAAAGCCATTCAGACTGCAAGACAGTCAGCTGGTCTCACACAACAAGAACTGTGTGGGCGCGCTGATTTGTCCTATTCGACCTTAGCAAAAATCGAGCGAGGAGCGATCAAGACACCGTCGGTATTTACCGTCGCGCGGATTGCATCGGTCCTGGGCGTATCGCTTGATTACTTGCTAGGCAACGTCGAGGGTCTTGCTCCGGTCGCTCCAAGAAAAGTAAAGAGTAAGTCGGGCATATCCTTTGTTTATGTAGATATCAATGGTTGTCTCGTGCACTTTTTTCATGCTGCATTCGCACAGATTGCCCTGGAAACTGGTGCGCCTATTGATATTGTTGAGACAACGTTCTGGCATTACAATGATGCTGCCTGCAGAGGCGAACTCTCGCTAGAAGAATTTAATGCTCGCTTTGCCGATAAATTAGGTGTCGAAGAAATCCGTTGGCAAGATTATTACTTATCTGCAATTGAACCAATAACCGAGATGCAGGAACTAGTGAGATGGGCCATTCAACATTATCGTATTGGACTCCTCTCCAATATCATGCCAGGACTCATAGCGGAGATGCTCGCACGAGACCTCTTGCCTAAAGTAGCCTACGACGTAATCATTGACTCATCACAGGTTAAATCAATCAAGCCTGAAGCAGAAATTTATGAAATCGCGACCCAAAAAGCTGGCGTTCCGCAAAACGAAATTTTGTTTATCGATGATAGTCGAACAAATCTGATGGCAGCCGAACAATTCGGGTGGCGCGTCATGTGGTTTGACGATATGCGCCCTTCCGACTCAGTCGCTCGTGTTAAATCAGCGCTCGAGATGACAAATTAATCAGTTTCAAGTGGGGCTGAAAATCGCACCATTTCACGCTCAATATTTTCGACAAGCAACGAAGCCTCTTCTAATTGTGCTTTTGTCTGCTCTACCAATTCTTTAGGTGCTTGTTTGACGTAATCCTTATTCTCTAGACGCTTTTTAAGGCTCTCTAAGCGGTTTTTCGTCTCGTCTCGGTGCTTTACTAATTTCTTCACATATTTCTCAGCACGTTCACGGTCAATGTCTAACCAGCAATTATGTTGAGTAGTCGTAAGACGCAATCCCTTGCCGTCTTCGACCTGATGTACTCCTTCAATTCGAGCTAATTGTGAAATCAGTTCGGCATGTTCTTGCAAGAACGCAACATCGGTATGATAGAGTGACGTTTTCTCCAGTTGCATAGCCGAAACGATGGTACGCGTTTCAATCACAATTTTTTGAATTTCTTCAAATTCTTCAACGCGCTTTTTGTCATAATGTGTTTGCTCAGGCCACTGTTCAGATGCAAGCAGTGACTCTCCGGTAATTTCCAGCGTCTGCCAAATCGTTTCACTGACAAATGGGGCGAAAGGATGAGCAAGTTTAAGTGCACTTTCAAGCACAAACAACAATACGTCAGGATTTAATTCTCGTTTACTTGCTTCAACATACCAGTCAGCAACATCGTCCCAGATAAAGTGATACATCGTTTCATATGCTTCACTGATGCGGTAGTTATCAAGATGCAAACTGATTGCTTCAGATGCTTGTTGTAATTTGCTCAACACCCAGTGATCCGCTGGTGTGATTGGTTTGGCATGGCGTGCATTCGGCTTCTTCTCTTCAAGCAACCCTTCTACGAATCGAGCTATATTCCATAGCTTGTTAGCAAAATTTCTACCGGCAATGATCTTTGCTTGAGAATATGCAGCTGAATCACCAGGACTCCGTCCGGCAATAATACCCATACGGAGTGCGTCGGATCCGTATTCAGCAAGCACCGTGTTCGGGTCAATGACATTGCCAAGACTTTTACTCATTTTACGTCCGTCTTCACTTCGAACCATGCCATGCAGATATAGGTCTTTAAAAGGGACATCACCCGTTACGTACAGCCCCAAACAAATCATTCGTGCACCCCACTGATACAGGATATCGACGCCCATTTCCATGAAGGAATTTGGGTAGCCATGCTTAAAATCATCGCTATCAGGGTAGCCAAGCGTGGCGTATGGCCATTGCCCGCTTGAAAACCACGTATCAAACACATCCGGGTCACGGCGATAGGTTTTACCATCTTGTTCGATTATTTCTTGATCGACCTGCTCATTAAAAATCCATTCGTCAGGATCATCAACATTTTGAAACGCTGGAATCGGAATACCCCACGCTATTTGCCTGCTAATATTCCAGTCACGCACATTTTTCAGATAGTCGATTGTCTGAGCCCGCTTCGCTTCAGGATAAAAGGTGATTTTCTTCTCACGAAGTGCAGAAATAGCTGGCTGAGCAAGTTTCTTCATATCAACAAACCACTGATCAAGCAACATCGGCTCGATAACGGTGCCACACTTATAGCAAACTCCGACGCGATTCTGATATTTTTCATCGACCTTCTCAAGGAGGTCTTTTTCTTTCAACGCTTCAACCACTGCCTTCCGTGCGTCGAGCACGGTCATCCCTTCAAAACGGCCTGCACGATGATTCATCGTCCCATCATGATTGATAACACGAATAGCCTCGAGGTTATGTCGTTGTGCAACTTCCCAGTCGTTTAAATCGTGTGCAGGAGTAATCTTAACGACCCCTGTTCCGAAGTTTCGGTCAACCATTTCGTCTGCAAGTACGCGTATTTCAAAAGGACCATTCACCCCGTCGACTGTGATAACTTTTCCAACGTATTCCTTATAGCGCTCATCATCTGGATGCACCGCGACGGCAGTATCGCCGAATTTCGTTTCGGGACGGGTCGTCGCGAGTGTAAAAGGACCATACTTAAGGTAATAAAGTGGTGTGACACGATCTTCATACTTTACTTCAATATCAGCAAAGCCGGTACGGTGATACGTACAATAATTTACCAGACGTTCACCTCTGTAAATAAGTCCGTCATCCCACAGGCGCTTAAATACGCTGTAGGCGGTCTTTACCACTTTTTCATCAAGGGTAAAGGTGAACCTTGTCCAGTCACAGCTCGTACCAAACGATCGCAATTGCGTTTCAAATGTGCCTTTGTTTTCTTGGACGAAATCCCAGATCTGCGCATAGAGCTCTTCCCTGTTAAAGTCAAAACGACTCTTCCCTTCTTTGGCAAGGTGTTTTTCAAAGACCACTTGCGTTTCAAAACCGGCATGATCGGCGCCGGGCAACATGAGAACCTGTTTTCCTTTGGCTCGCTGATAGCGCGCAATGATATCTTTTAGTGAGAAATCGAGTGCATGACCGATGTGAAGCGGAGCATTCGCATTTGGTGGCGGCAAGACAATCGTGAACTGTTCCCCGCTCCCCTTTGGCACGAAAGCTTCACTCTTTTCCCAGAGTGCATAAATATCGCGCTCATACTCTTTTGGCTCGTAGGTTTTTGGTAGTTTCATATCTGTTATAGCTCCATGCTCTTTTATACGCGTGGACTCGGTGTGTCCACTGCGTCTTACTCCCTATTTTGTCGTGCACTTGCGTCACAACAAGAACTAATGACAGTATATCACCTCTGTTATTTAACGAAAAGGATTCACCACACCTCAAGCTTGAGATATGAGAAGAATTCTTTTCACGTGAAAATTACACAAACTGTATCAAGAGTAGCTTATTATCTAACCCCTCATAACGTTCGTTTAACTTACGTCCTAACCGTCCCTGATTAGTTCGCTTTTTGTTTGCTATGTGCATCTTGCTAGTCGGGCAAGGAGTACTTACGAACTTTTTGTTTTCACCATAAGCATAACAGGGAAGGGGAGCAGAGGCAATAGTATTATTGAACCCCAGAAAGCGCCACCTTACATCTTCAAATTAGGCTCAATACTGAGTGTGTAGGGGTCGTCTTTAGCACTCTCGAGCATCGCCTTGAAGCAACCGAGCGTCGCGATCATCGCCCCATTATCTGTACATAGTTTTATATCCGTATACTGAGGATTAAATGGCAGTCTCTCAGAAAGTTGACGACGCAGTTCTTGATTCGCTGCCACACCTCCCGCGATTACCACTGATTTTGGTTGAAACTCCTCGCAGGCAAGCACTGCCTTATCGACTACGGTTTCGATAGCAATGCGTTGGAAGCTTGCCGCAATATCTTGCCGTTGTCGCTCAGTCAGTCGGTCAGGAATCTGAAAAGAAGGGAAGGTGAAATCTTCACCGATCACTTCTTGTGCAGTACGTAATACTGCGGTCTTCAAGCCAGAAAAACTAAACTCATACTTCTCATCTAACCGCGATTTTGGAAACCGATAAGCATGACTATCCCCTTTTAGGGCTGCTTTTGCGATGTTTGGTCCACCAGGGTAGGGGAGCCCGGTAATCTTTGCCACTTTATCAAATGCTTCTCCTATAGCATCGTCCCGCGTCTTGCCCAGCACTGTATAGTCAAAATGATTTCGAAAGAAAACGAGTTGCGTGTGGCCACCACTTACAATTAGAGCAAGCATCGGGATTTCGGGTTGTCGTTCTGGTAATGTATAGCCCTCCAGCTGGGTTTTCGTTAAAAAATTAGCATACACATGCCCTTCGACATGATTAACCGCATAGAGGGGCTTCAGTTTCGTTATAGCAAGTGTCCGTGCGGTAGTAACACCCACAAGTAATGAGCCCCCTAGTCCCGCACCATTCGTGACAGCGATACCGTCTATTGCGTCCCACCCAACTGGTGCAACCGCTTGTTCAATAACCGGTATGATACTTTCAATGTGACTTCTTGCGGCAATTTCAGGGACAACTCCCCCATAAACTGCGTGTAAATCCATCGAGGTTGCAACCACATTGGTTATGAGCTCGACACCGTCTCTCACGACGGCTGCTGCCGTTTCGTCGCAGCTCGTTTCTATACCTAAAATAATCATTCAACTACAGGGTATCATCAGAGGTGGTAGATTGACAAACTGGACGATTTTTGCTATACTGTAGCTCTCTCCAGAAAGATAAAAAATGTCACGCACAAAAATCTTTATCTCTTATGAAGAATCGCAACCTCAAATCGTTGCCTTTCGTCTCGCTTACGAAGAAATCCCACTTAACGTGAGCAATAACATAAGCATAAAAGCTTAAACATAAATACTATTGACTTTTTGTCAATTTATTGCTAAAATCGTGTAGTAAACAAAAAACACAAAAATTCGTTAATCAGAGGAAGAAAGTAGCATACCATGAGCGAACACGCTCCCCAACCATCACTTAATCAACTAAAGGCTGTCCAGATGGACAATGGTCAAACACGTTATCAAGACGTCATGAACGGGCACCGATTCGTACCCGAATCAACTTTTCAGGAAGCAACAAAGCGCGCTTCGCAGATTCTTATCGATACCGTGACCGAACTAGGTGATGTTTCACGTGATGAAGTTGCTGCATTTTCTCAAGAACTAGGCTTAAACGACGATTACCTGAAGCCCCACGCTTCTGTCCCTGGGATGAAAGTACTCGACCGCGAACGCCTTAAAAATAATGATAAGTTCACCAGCGAAGACGCGGAGAATTTACAGCATAATCAACGACAGGCAGAATATGATGAACTGTTCGCAGGAAAATCGGACGAAGATATCGATAATGAAATTCGACGTAATTCCCACCAGAAACGCGTAGAAGAGCACAATGCCCGCCACCGAGCAGAAAACGAAGCGCGGGGTAAGCGTAATGCAGAGCGAATAGCTGAAACAGAGCAACACAATAGGATTGTGGATCGATACAATACGCTCGTCGATGAACGTATGGCACGCCGTGAAGAGATTATTACCTCGACCGGCCTTGATAAGCTATCATACACCGAATTAGGTGCGCTACTCGGCGAAAAGCCAAACTATAAGGTGCCGAAATACGAATATATAAAACGAGTTCAGGCTCTTCAGAAAGAACTCCAAGAAAGCGAAGCGCTTCCTCATAAAGAACACATCGAAGTAGCAAATGGTTTTATAGACATGACTACCCGAACGGTTAAAAATAGCGAATCCACGAACCAAACCATAGAAGCGATGAGGTCGTTCAACAAGCAAGCTCTACAAGCACACATTGAGAAGTCAGCCGAAAATAATGAAGCCAGCACCACTCCGTTGACCAAAGAACAACTTTTAAGGCAATCCATCGACTTAGGTACGGTCTTCAAATCACTCAAAACTGCTGAAGAGCGAACTGAATTTATAAAAAAACATTCCACTGAACTTTCTAACCAGCTTGTCTTGCTTATGAGTAAAACTGAAGAAGGTAAATCTCAGCTCGAAAGTTTATCGGTCAAAGAGATAGAGAACCTGTTTGAACCTCTCCGCGAGTTTATGACCACCATTTTTCTTGATGAAAAAGGTCAGCCACTGACTAAATCAGAGGTCGAGAATTTCTTAGGAACAATTTACAAAGAAGCCGTATCTGAGAGAATTTTTGGGAATAGCGCCGAGGCAGATGTTGCTGTTCAGGCTGAGGCGGTCGTAGCTCCTGAGGCGGTCGTGCCGTCCGTAGCAATCCACGAATTGTCGAAACTCTATACTAGCCTCAATACGAGAGATGAAAAAATAGCTTTCATCGAAGCTAACAGAGAAAACCTACATGATCTAGTCGGCTCAATCATGCGCGCCAATGATGCTGGGGAATTACCACTTGAAAATCTGAGCCCTGAAGAAGCACGCGACGCATACAGACTTATCAGCGGGTACCTTGTCATGAATCATGGTGCCGACAGAGAAAGTCTTATCAACTTCTGGAATCGATTAAATGGTATTGTTACGCCAAATAAAGCTGACCAGGGTGCTAAAGCTGACGCAGCGCAGTCTCAACAACCGGCTGTTGCTCACAAGGCGACGGTAACTCATGCTGAAAAACCAAAGGGTCGCTTGCGTAACTGGGCTGCAAAGAAAAAAGCAGCAACGATAGCCGCTTATAACGATGGACTTACAGACGAAAAGCCAACTATAGTCGGTAAGCTTGCTCACAAGCTTGGAAAATCTCGTGCAGGGAAGCCAATCAATAAAGCAGCTCAAGTGATGGCACGTGTCGGTGGTAAAGTTGCTCAGAAACGCAAAGACACACGAAGTCGCCGTGCCGGGCATACCAACGGACATGGAGCCGTAGTTGCCGGAACTGGCGCTGCACTTGCAAACGTCGCCGGAGCAGAAGTACGCGGAAACGTACCAAAAGCAGTCGCATCACGTCCCGAGAGGTCAACGACACAGTCTACGGTTGAGGTCACGAAAAGCGATGTAGAACAAGAACGACTTAAGAACCGACGTCGCGGTGTTGCAGTGACGGGCGCAGCCTTACTTGCAGGAGCTGCAAGCCTCATCCCGCTTATGGACGGCGATGATGCACCAAAGCGCGTCGCTCCAGTCGAAACCGTCGAAGGCGTCGGTAATCTTCCTGCATCGAGCATTCCAGAGGCTGAAACTCCAGCCACTTCAGAACCTCAAGTAAATCCCGACCGATTAGAACCTTCTGAAACGGTGACCGAACAAGGAATCGTCTCACCATTTACTGACGAAGAGCTCCGTGAGACCTACACTGCTGAAGTAGCATACAGGCTAGATCCAGCACATGCACCAGAACTCATTCAAAAAGGCATAGACATTTACAACTTCTCCAACGGAACGCATTTTGAACTCGGACCTCGCAACGGCACAACTCAGATCATAGAAGGTGCCCACACCATAAGCCCAGATGAGATGCAGGAACTCAACCGAATGATAGTTGAATACTACGCTCAGACTAATAGCAGTACAGCTAATAACCTCCCATCAGCGCAGTAAAGTCCTTCCTCTCAAGTAATCGTTTTAGGTGACTAAATGACCTATAATGGTCGCTATGAAGAAACTCGCAAAACGAATTGTTCCCGTTTCTCTTTTTAAAGCGTTGGTCCCGTACTGGCATTGGCTAAAGATTGTAAAATACCAGCTTCTGGCAGGTTTTCCAGCGCGGAGCATGACGGTTATCGGGGTAACAGGGACGGACGGCAAGACAAGCACCAGTACGCTGATTACTCAGATGATCAGAAGCTCAGGCAAAAAAGTTGCCATGATGACGACCATTTCGGTCGACTACGGAGATGGGAAGGGTGCACAGCCAAATCCGACACGCCTCACTACTTTCAGTGCAGATCGGCTTGTCAACTCTCTGAATCGTATGAAAGCTGAAGGTGTTGAATATCTTGTACTTGAAGTGACCTCTCATGCCTTGCATCAGCACCGCGTATGGGGCATCCCGTTTACACTCGCCGTCTTTACGAATCTTGGACACGAACACTTAGATTATCATGGCACGTTTGAAAATTACCGTGATGCAAAACGCCTGTTGTTCAAACAGACGAATCGTAATAAAAAGGGCTTGCACATCGGCATCATTAACGCCGATGATGGTGTTTCTTCATACTTTGCAGAAGATATCGCGCATCCAGTTCTATACGGCGTAAAGGCGGGAGATGTTCGTGCAACCGATATTAAACTTACCCCTGCTGGATCGCGCTATACCGCTAAGGTGGGCGAAGATGAATACCGGATAGAGTGTCATTTACCAGGGAGCTTCAACGTGTACAACAGCCTTGCAGCGGTTTCGGCCGGACGGGCACTAGGACTCTCAAAAGAACAGATAGAGCATGGCATAGATAGTCTGCACGAAGTTGAAGGACGCATGACGCGCGTTGATGAAGGTCAAGATTTCGCAGTCATTGTGGATTACGCACACACGCCTGAGAGCTTTGAAAAGCTCTTTGCCGAAGTGCGCCCGCTCACCGACAAACGGCTTATATGTGTGTTTGGTTCTGCCGGGCGACGTGATGAAGAAAAACGAGCGAAACAGGGTGCGATTGCAGGTAAATGGTGCGACATTGTTTATGTGACCGAAGAAGATGACCGCGATATTGACGGTTCAGAAATTTTAAAACAGATTGCGTCTGGTGCAGAAGAGCAGGGGAAAGAGCAGGGGAAGAACTTATTCCTCATTCATGATAGAGAATCGGCGATAGAAGCTGCAATTAAAGAGGCAAAGACGGGTGATTTAGTGATTTTACTAGGTAAAGGACATGAGAAATCTATTTTATATAACGGCCCACAAGCTACCGAGCTCAGACACCTGCCCCAAGACGATGGCGATGAGCGCCGTGTCTTAAAACGTGATTATGATGAAGTGACAATCGCCAGAGAAGCACTAAGAAAAAAGACATAATGCTATTGCTTTTATTTAAAATTTATGCTATTATTTAATTTATGAAGCATGTCGAATTGCCCGTAGTTTATACTACTGAAAAAGGACGAGGTGCTCATGGTAAATTTAGATATCCTGAGCATCATCTTATTGAAATCGCTGGTAAACCTGCTGTTAAAAAAGAGATAGTCCCTGAGGGTTCGGTTCTCAAAGAGTCGTCAATTATTGTTCCGGCTATAATCGTAGAACGACTGGGTGAAATAGCAGCAAAACTTGCTGACGGAATGGATCAATCTGGGCTATACACTGGCAGAAATGCTGTCACGAATAATTGTGCCCGTTTTATACAAGACATAGCTGGGGTAGATTTTGATAAACGTATGCTTGAAAGTAGTGACGTTTTTAATAACTGGCGGCTACAAGCTCAGCCAGAAGGTCATGTCCCTATTATCGGAGAAGTCGTAACATACACAAGGCCACATTCGGGCAACTGGTCACACTGGGCGATGGGTGTTGAAGGAACAGACCCTGAGCTAACAGGGGTCATGGGACTTGGTGGTGTAAATGGACATGCAATTTCTATTGCAGAGAACTGGGATGTCGCAAAAGCACAGGGGCATACTCAGCCAAATACCGCAGTCCATCCGAGCTACTCACACCTTAGTTAAAGTGTCAGACTCGTACAGCGGATGAAGCCACCACCCTTCATGCGCTTGATTTCTCCGGCTTCTTAAAAAATTTAAGCAACTTTTGATGTCAAGCTTGATGGCAACATTCTTGGTTGAAGCTGGTGAAAATTACCCAAGTCTTGCATTTGAGAAGGCATAATTTCTGCGCCGTCAGGTGAACCATATAGTATGCCCGTCATAGTATCTACTAAATTAAATCCGAACCGAGGTGTGACTCCTGCTCGGTCATAAACACCACAGCCAATAACGCCTACAGATTTTTTCAGATGATCGATTGGACTCGTATTCCTCCATAAAATTGGATCACCCGGAACAAATACTCCCGATCGCTTCGTATGGCCAAAAAATAATAAATGCCCAATACCTTCATCTGACATTGCTCGTTCAAAATCGCCCCTTGAGTAATCAGCAACAATCTCAACTGGGTTATCGACGCCTACTTGTCTTAGAGTACGCTCCACCTTATGAGCTGCGCCCAAATTTTCCTCAAGTTCGTCTGTATTAAAAGCATTATCTTTATCTGAAGAAGCAAACATGACAATTGCCGTGCCTGTCGCAATTCGCCTGGCCCGAGAGAGCTCGTCAGCACGAGCAATTTCTTGATTGTAACGAAGCATATTTTTTCGACCAATCTGGTCTAGCCCATGTTGCTCACTAATGTAGACTGAGCTCAGCAGGGAAGGCAAAAATTCATCAAAAATATCTTCTGACATTATCATTATATTATAGCAAATTATTTATATTTTGTCAATCGCTTATGCTTAGATCGTTAGGCTCGTGCACCGAATGAATCCGCCGCCCTTCATGAGCTCGGTTACGTCGACGGTGATTACCTTGAGACCATATGTTTCAAGTGCTTGTTTCAGCTGCGGAGCACGAGAACCCATTATGACTGTTTCTCCGGTCGATACGAGATTACATGCAGATGCCTTTGTTGCTTCTTCGTAACTTACTTCGATTTTTTCGAGACCTTCAAGATTACGGATTCTCGCTTGGCTCTCAGGCGTAAAAGCCTCTGGACACCAAGCGATAAGGTTAGGAGAAATAACTGCAAGTGCCAAATCTAAATCATAAAAGAAACTATCAGGCCAACCGGTAACTTTATTAGTAACCGGATTGCCTGAAATGTCGGTTTCGGGAATCGTTTGCAGACTTATAACCTCTAGTGCTGTTTCTCGTGATAAATGGGGATGCATTTCAAGACTTGTCCTGTAATTTGTACCTACAAATAATCTGTTTCCGCAGGGAAGAGCGTCACCTTGACCGCTAAACCGATATTCGGACGGCAACCGCACAATATCAAATCCGAGACGTCGCAATATCGTCTCTGCATAAGGAGATTCTGGCTGTCTACTCGCAGGTAAATTACTCATAATCGCCTTTCGGCCGCGGATGAGCGCCCAATTTGCAGTATAGACGCCGTCCTGGCAATTTTCAGGTGCAGGCACCGTAACGACTTCAATGCCCGCCTCACGAAAAGCGTTCTGGATTGCTTGATGCTCAAGCATTGCTTTTTGAACATCCACCGTAACATGATCGTCCATGTACGCATTGATTGCTTGTTGATCGTCAAAATAACGCGCATCGGACATTAATACTTTTGTGTTTATTTGAGGCATACCTATTGAATATTATAAATCGTTTATAAAGGAATGCTAGTCCAAAAGATGTTTGCATAAATTGTTATTTTATAGTATAGTCCTGTGATATATGTCACAATGTGAGAGACCATGTTGGGAAGTATTGCTTGCTTCACAACACATGAACAACATAACCGGCCATTCGCTTATAACCGTCCCTGATGGTAAAGGCGGTCGGGTACTTTATGATGGGGAGCATCAAGCCGATGTGAGCTGTCCGGTGTATCCGGTGGGGCGTGTCCTGCGTCCGAGTATTACGGGAAATCTCGCGCTCACCAAAGACGTGCCCACCACCGTACGCATAGAAACGTATAAGGAATCAGGTACGGTTATCGTCGATTTTGCTTTTAAAAGCCCCTATTCAGATTTTATTGGGAGGCCGGTTAAAGGACTCCAAACGCCAAACACCTTCACTTCCGATTTTGGAGACCCGGAATCAGTTGACATGGGCTTCAAGAACATGACGGCAGTAATCCGTCTCAATGATGGGCTTGGAATCGCAACCTATAGAAAAGAGCGGGGGGGGTGTGGAACGTGGAGCGGACTTGTACCTGAAGATGTTGCGGCACTCGCTTTTGTTGGTATTTACGCATTTTCTTCACATCGTCGTAAGGTTGAACAACAAGCTTCTATCGATCACTATAAGAATAGTCAATTGTACCCTGTTGCTGGCTAATAACATCTTGACGAAGTAATTGGCACTCGTATATTATGAGTGCTAGAAACGGGCGTGCTACTGCGAGGACGTCCGTCTCAATTCTAGATGATTAAAAAAGAGGGAAATACACATGGCAAATATTCCATTAAAGCCACTTGCAGACTATGTGGTGGTCCAGCAAGAAGAGGCTAAAACGAAAACCGCAAGTGGGCTTCTCCTTCCTGAAAAGGGCGGGGAAAAACCTCGGATTGCGAAAGTGCTTGCAATTGGGCCTGCAGTGCAAGATGTAGCAGTGGGTGACCGTGTCATATACGGTGGATACAGCAATAGCGAGGTCAAAGTTGATGGAGTCGACTACATGTTAGTAAAAAACGAGAATATTTACGCCGTCATCGTGCAATAAGTGCTGAAGAAAACTATTAATTATGATTTGAAGGAAGGAGACGCTTGAAGCTCTAAGGAAAAGAGCAGCCGGAACAGACGATTCATTCGACTGTCCCGCGCGTCGAGGAAAACCAGTCCGCCAGCTGGCGGATGTCCTCGAATAGCGAAGCGGAAATTTTATGGCTAAGAAAGTATTTTATGGTGAAGATGCTCGAAAAAGAGTGCTCGGTGGAGCAAAGATCTTATACGAAGCAGTAAAGACAACGATGGGTCCTAAAGGCCGAAATGTCGTAATAAGTAAAAGCTACGGTGCCCCCACAGTAACGCACGACGGCGTCACCGTTGCAAAGGGTGTAGAGATCGCTGATGTCGATGACGAAACACTTGGTTATAAAGTGGGTGCAGAGCTTATAAAAGAAGCAGCGAGCAAAATGAATGACGTTGCAGGAGATGGCACGACAACGGTGACCGTTTTGACGTACCATATTCTCAATGAAGCGAACAAGTTGATTGCTGCTGGTCACAATCCGATGCAACTTCGAAAGGGACTTGAGCAAGCAGCGGTCGACGTTATTGCACAGCTTGAAAAAATGAGCGAAGCAATCACCGGTAATAGCGAGCGGGTTGCAGAGGTAGCAACAATAAGTGCAGGTGATGCTGAAATCGGTAAACTTATTGCTGATGTGATGGATAAAGTAGGTAAGGACGGCATTGTAACTGTTGAGGAGGGGCAAAGTTTAAATCTCGAAAGTGAAGTTGTTGAAGGCTTCACCTTTGATCGAGGATTCGTCAGCCCATACATGGTGACCGATACCGCACGAATGGAGGCGTCATTCTCAAAGCCTGCAATCGTTATCACTGATAAGAAAATTTCCAGCATACAAGAGATTTCTAGGCTCATGGAACAACTCGTACAGGCCGGTAAAAAAGACATGGTGCTTATTGCCGAAGACGTCGAGGGCGATGCATTGACTATGCTCGTACTCAACAAGTTAAAGGGCGTGTTTAACACGGTTGCAGTCAAAGCACCAAGTTTTGGAGATAGACGAAAAGAAATTCTTGAAGATATCGCTATCCTCACCGGTGCGACGGTTATCTCTGAAGAGCAGGGGCATAGCTTTGAATCAGTTGATGTCAGCGTCGTAGGTACCGCACGAAAAGTTATCGTTAACAAGGACGGCACCACTATCATCGAAGGTGCCGGAAAAGCGACTAGCATCAAGAGCCGTATTGCGACTATTGATGCACAAATCGCATCCTCTACGAGCAAGTATGACCGTGGCGAATTGACCAAACGAAAAGCTGCGCTCGGCGGTAAAGTAGCGGTCATAAAAGTTGGTGGCGCATCCGAAACAGAGATTGAAGAAAAGAAGTATCGCGTTGATGATGCGGTTGCTGCAGTAAAAGCCGCGATGAGCGAGGGTGTGGTCGCTGGCGGAGGAGTTACACTTGTCAATTTGTCAGGTAAAATAAAGTCTCTTAAAGATTCGACCGAGGATGCAGGGGCGCAATTACTTGCGCGGGCGCTCGAACAACCGTTTAGGATCTTGATGGATAACTCGGGAGAAAATCCTGATGAGTGGCTTCCACAAGTTAGAAAAACTGGTAACGGACAGGGCGTGGATGTTCAGAACCCATCAGGGCTAGTAGATTTGAAAAAGGCCGGCATCGTCGACCCCGTTCTTGTGACTAAACAAGCTGTTCAAAATGCGGTTAGTATCGCCGGGACCTCTATGACCATGGGTGCGCTCGTAGTCGATGTTCCCGAAGCAAAGGCTCCTGCTGGCACTGCTGGTATGGGTCTCGATATGTAAAGAGTTATTCACCTGAGTAGTCACAATAGCTCCATATGTTTGGAGCTATTGCTTTTTTCATAGAATTGTCGTAAAATTATATCATACAAGTCGGTGGGACTTCAGATTATTGCTAACACGTGAAGGAGACACGAGTTTATGGCATTATTCAAACGTCAGAAATCCCAAACTATCGCTGAGCTAGAAAACTACTATTCACAGCATGAATCTAGCAACGGACGAGCATGGGCTATGGCACTGTTAAGCTTGCTGATAACCATTAGTGCTTTGACACTGCTCTTTCTTGGAGGCAGATGGGTCTACCGAACGATAACTAAGGACGATACCACCGTTACCGTTGCTACAAAAGACACTGCCGATACTTCTAATCATGCGAGCGAAAACACCAGTGATGAACACCAACACGCATCTGATGCGTCAGTTGAGTCTGAGGGTGTCGTTTCTCAAGAAGCTGCGAGCACAACAACTCCGAGCACTACTCAAACAGAGCATGAATCTCATACAGGTACTACCAGGACGCCAAGCACCGGTGCAGGTGATATCATTTTTGTCGTCCCAGCAATAGCCTTTGTCGCAGGATATGCGATTTCACGAAAGAAGCAGCTGAGCTAATTATTGCCCGGCTTGAGAAAAGTAATTTATTTCGTTGATTATGTCGAGCATCGCTTGAGCTCGAGTTTTGTCATCTTCTATCTTTTTTGCGGCGCTTAAAGCTTTTTCGAGCAATAAATGGTTGTCGTTTGCTTGAATCATCATCATGGTCGTACGGAAAGTTTCTTCAGGCGTACCGTCAATCTGATCCGCGAGTGGTGCTAAATGCTCAAGCGCATCCCGCTTCATCTCAGCGAGTTTATCGTGATCTATTGGCGTAACTGCCAATCCACCGTCTGAAGATGCTTGTGCGTCATCTACTGGTATTGTAGATGTTTGAGCCACAGCCTCTTGTGGTTCCTCTACTACAGGCGGTTGCACTGGTCCTGAAGGGCTAAAAGTTGTGGCAGTTGGAGTTGAAACTGAAGAAATTTGTGGACCATCGTATGAGGACACAACAGTAGCTACTCCTTGAGGATCCGCAGTCGAAACGGTTGTTGGGTCGCCCACAAACGGATTGTCTGTGGTCAAAGGGTGCTCCACGACAGGGGTTGGTTGAACGGCTTGAGTTGTTTGTGGGTCTTGTGGGGTCTGAAAATCTTGAGGTGACACATTATCTAACATAGACGGGTTCTGTACCGTAGGCGCTCCCATCGTCGTCTGAGCATCATCATTCGTTCCAAACATTTCCACCCCCTAAATAGTAGTTTGTTATACCTTATTGGCTTATAGTATATAGCATAAAGCACAAGAGGTAAAACATGCTCGATGATTTAAAATACATACACCAGAAAGATACATATGACGCACTGGGGGTAGTTGAAAAACAATGGACGCAATTAGAGCAGCAATTTTCACTTACAGATTTTGATAGATCATTTGAAAACGTGGTGCATGCTGGAATGGGGGGCTCAGCTCTTTGGGCAGTCGTTTGCACAAGCTGGCCAGGTTTCACCGTACCTTTTGAAATCTGTAAGGACTACACTATCCCTCATTATGTAAATGAAAAGACGCTTTTTATAGCTGCGAGTGTATCGGGGAATACAGAAGAAACACTTTCAGCTTTAGCTCAAGCCGAAGGCAAAGGCGCATGTATCGTGGTGATTGCTGCCGGGGGAAAGCTAGTAGAAATTGCGAAAGAAAAAAATTACCCATTACTACAATTGCCGGGAGTGAGGCCACCGCGTTACGGCATGCTCAACGGTCTGAAAGCACTAACGCTCATCGGAAAAAAAGCTGGCATACTACAGGCAGAGCGTGCATATGAAGATTTAGAAAATGCTTCAGAATTCTTAAGAAAATCTATCGATGACTGGAAGGCTGAGGTGCCAACAAAGCAAAACCTTGCGAAACAACTTGCATTTGAATCAATCGGTAAGTCCGTTGTCATCTATAGTGGCCCCACACTAGCACCCGCAGCGCATAAGTGGAAGATTGGTTTTAATGAAAATGCCAAGAATATCGCATGGGAATATACATTCCCTGAATTTAATCATAATGAATTTACTGGCTGGACCTCTCATCCTGTAGAGAAGCCGTACCAGATTTTTTACCTCCTTTCGTCTTTTGATAATAGTCGTATTAAAAAACGCTTTGATTTGAGCGAGAAATTATTAAGCGGCATGTGGCCATCGCCTACAAGGGTCGAAGTGCAAGGCACTACTAAAATGGAGCAGCTTTTATGGGCAGTTACTTTGGGCGATTTTGTGAGTATTTACACTGCTATCTTAAACAATACGAGTCCAATTGATATGGGTGAAGACGACATTATTGAGCGTTTTAAAAACGAGCTAGGGCATCCATCATGACCCAAAACGTTCCATTTTTTGACCCAAAAAATTTCAAAACAGAAGCTTATCTAAGACGCATCGAGAAACCCTGGGGATATGAGTTGCACTGGGTCCCAGAGGACGCACCGTATATGGGAAAAATCGAACACTTACATGCAGGAGCGCGCATGAGTCTGCAGGTGCATGACCAAAAACAAGAGTCTTGGTTCCTTATGAACGGAAAAGCATCGGTTATATGGGAAAACAACGAGGGAGAGTTAATTGAAACTGAACTTGAGCCTGGGAAAGGGTACTCCATAACCGTTGGCCAAAAACACCGCCTCAAAGGCATCACCGACTGTGACATAATTGAGGTTTCGACTAAAGAAGCGGGCACCACGTGGAGACTAGAAGACGACTATGCTCGACCCAACGAAACGCCAGAACAGAGAGCATTAGAACGCGCTGACTAAAATCCTTCAACAAAATTTGTTGAATAACTGCTTCGCGTCCACATTATAAATCCCACTGCTATAACGAGCAGGATTAGAAGTACGACGGTCCGTTGTTTTTCGGAAATAATTAATCTTCGCTTCTTATCTGATTTATTCGGTTCTTCATTCATGGCCGATTATCTTCCTTTTTGGTTGGCTTTGCAATGACAACGAGTCGTTGTTTTGCGGTCCAAATAGGCGTACACGTATAGAGCGTAACCTGCTCCTCGGTGGTGGGAGCCTCAATTTCCACTTGACTCGCTTCAACCGTCTTGGTTTCGGTCACTTCATAGACATGTTCAACCCCCTCCCAATAAATTGCAAGTTTTTGACCTGGCAAGACCTTGTCTAAATGATAAAACGTCGAGACATTACTTCCGTAGTACCGATGGCCAACTATAACTGTATTGCCATCCTTGGCTGGTTCAGATGAGCGTGGCCGACGCCAGGTGCCACCATCTTTAATTGCTGAGATTGAATCTGACTCAATAATCGGTTCGTTTAGCTGTATCGAAGGAATAACGATGCGATTTTCTTGAGGAGTGGGATTTGCGTCATTTATCCCCGCATCTTGAGCTAGTGACCCAGCATAGGGTATTGAGGCTTTGGGAGATTTATCTCTTAATAAATACGCAAACTGCGGAAGAAATGGAGTAATCATTATATATAAGCCGAGCAAACACACGAGTACCGACAGAATATGATTGCATGTACGTAACTTCATATAAACACCATTATAGCGGTCAGCTACACATCAGCGCGCAATGATGCGATAGGATCTTTGTGGGCAGCTTTAAGCGCGGGAAGTAACCCTGAAATCACTCCCGTTACCACAGAGATGCCTGCAACCATAACCACCACCCTCACAGTTGTCACCGGTTGCAGGTCGGTGGTGACGCGGAAAAGTGCATTTGCAAGATAGGCGAGCACGACACCAATCGTGCCACCAACTACGCTCAGGACAATGGACTCCATTACAAATTGCCCAAGAATCTGGGAGTTTGTTGCACCGATTGCTTTTCTAATTCCTATTTCGCGCGTTCGCTCACTCACCGTCGCAAACATAATATTCATTATGCCAATACCGCCAACAATGAACGATATAAATGCAACTCCAGCAATAAAAAGTGTAAGCTGGTAGAACACCGAATTAGTTGCTTCTAGCGCTTCTTCTTTTTGCAAAATAGTAAAGTCTTCTTGACCAGCGTGGTTAGCCTTAAGCGTATCGTTTACTAGCTGTGCAACTGCACCAACGCTATCTGGTTCTGACGACTCAATATAAAGTTGCATGATCTGTATGGTGCCTCCAAGATCGCGAGCCGAATCAAACGGTAGCATAATTGCATTGTTTATATTCATAGCCGCAAAGGTGCCCGATTTTTGCTGTTCAAATACTCCTTGGACTATAAAAGGTTTACCTCGAATAACCACACTCTTGCCAACGGGGACGTTTTCCTTAAATAATTGCTCTGCAACCGTACTCCCGATTACCGCGACATTCCTACCATAAGCTTGCGCGTCGAAGAACTCTCCAAATTCAACTTTCTGATTCAAGAGAACGGGCAGTCGTTCTGTGGTTGCGATAATTGTACCGTCGACATATTCCGTATTATCGTACGTTGCAATTCCGCTCACGATTCCAATAGGAACAGCCGAGCTCACTCCTTCTACTTTTTCGCTATCACGCCAATCTTTTTCACTTAAACTACCGCTACTACTCATAGAGGTGCGTAGCGCATCAAGGCTAAATGCTTTTGCGTGCGCCTGTTTTCCTGGGCGGACAACAACGAGCGAATCAGAAACTGCATCGACTTGCTCTGAAACTTGTTGACGAACTCCTTCTCCCAAACTCACAATAGTTACAACCGAACTCACCCCGATAATAATGCCGAACATCGTCAAGAAACTTCTAAATCGTGCGCCCCTAATCGAAGCGAGAGCCATTTTGTAATATTCGCCTATCATCGTTTCTTGCCTCGTTTTTGCATTTTTTTCTTACGCGAATGTTTCTTTGGCTCAGTTGGATCGGGCATTGTCTCCATTACAGCACTTACGTTGGCGGCTTTCTCATCGTCGTCCGAGTGCCTCATTGCATCGATTGCTCTTTGTACTCGTGATGGGATTTCACCTACTGCGGTTGCCTCATCATAGACAATATTACCGTCGAGCATGTATAAAATTCTGTCTGCATACCGTGTCAGGGAAGGGTTGTGCGTCACCATCAAAACAGTATTGCCCATTTTATGAATATCGCTTAAGAGTTCCATGACGACTCGTGCAGACACGCTATCAAGATTACCCGTAGGTTCGTCGGCAATAATAATGCTCGGACCGTTAACTAACGCGCGTGCTATAGCTGCCCTCTGAAGCTGGCCACCGGAAAGCTGTGAGGGCTGATAGTACTCTCGTTCAGTAAGCCCTACTTGCTGTAATGC